>JAHJDS010000213.1 GCA_018812395.1 Pseudomonadota bacterium | reverse complement strand
TCGAAGACCGGAGCCTCGGGACCAAGCCAGGAACACGGATCTTCGCACCCGGACGAGATGTGGTGGAAACGGAGGACCGTGCCCGCGGGCAGGGATGTCGGCCATGGTGCCCAAGCTGGCCCAGACGGACCCGCCGATCATGAAATCGGCCGTGGGCCGGACCATCGAGGTGACCTTTTTGTACACCGTCCCCGGGAGTGAGACCTCGGACCGCTACGGATTTCAAGCCAAGATCGACGGATTCCTGCCCAAGTACGCCCTGAGGGCCGGGACCACGGAACCGGCCCTGGTGGTCCCTTTCCCCGATTCGTTCAAGGAATCCGGCCTACGCATGCATTATCGCCTCGAGCCGGCCATCTCTTTTGACGTCAAGATCCGTCTGGCCACTCAAAGAGACAAGGAACTGGGCATCATCGACATCTCCCTGGGAGGGGCCAAGCTGAACCTGCCCGGCCAGATACCGGTCGAACTACACCAGAACCTCCATCTGGACGTATACATCGGCGAGGACCGGTACCGCGTCATGGCCCGGATACAGCGCATCGTGACCGGCCCCCGGACCGGTTTCCAGCAGGTGGGCGTTCAGTTCGTCGGGCTGGACGAGACGTTCCACCGGGAACTCAACCGAGTCATTCAGGATCACGCCCGCCAGCAGCTTCGCCACCGAGCCGGCTTGAGCACCGCTCCGCGCGCGACCTGATTAATTGTCCCCCATTCTTGGCCGCAACTTGGCCCCTAATCGACTAACCCGGATTATTCATGAGACATCTACTGCGGCGTCGCTATCCCGGCTACGAGTCTCGTTTCGCCCTTTTGGTCCTCGACATACTGCCAAGTATGCCTGCGGGCCAAAACGGCTCCAACTTCGCCTCTCGCTCGGGATATCAACCCCTCGTCACGAACCCTCATGAATAATCCGGGCCAAGAGACGGCCGGACCATCCGGCCCGCCTCTTCCCGGGCCCGGCCCCGGCGGCGAGGCCTGACTTGGGGCCGGTCCCCGGCCGGTTCACGGTTGCTTTTGGCGGATGATGGAATTATGTTCGATCCATGGGCACTCGGGGCGAAAAAGCCTTGACATCCCTCGGGCCTTTAACGCAAAATTTTCTTTCCCGTTCAGGGGCCGTTAACTCAGTTGGTAGAGTACCTGCCTTTTAAGCAGGGAGCCGCAGGTTCGAATCCTGCACGGCCCACCATGCGTCCCCATCGTCTAGCCTGGTCCAGGACACCGGCCTTTCACGCCGGCAACACGGGTTCAAATCCCGTTGGGGACGCCAAAGAATATCAAGGGGTTAGGCCATATGGCCTGCCCCTATTATTTTGTGTGGGGGCCAATTTGGGGGCCAATCTGCTCCAGAAACCATCGTCATATGACGGCCTTCGACACCAAGTAGCCAAAGACCTATCGCTGTTCTCCGGGCCTATGTAGAGGACTTCGATAAGCGTCCAGCCTCATCATGCAACGCTCCAGAGCCCCCTTGCATGCGGCCAGGTTGGCCAGATTGTCTTTCAGCCCCTTCCAGGTAAGGCAGGCCGCGGCCTGTTTGTGACCGGCCGGGACGAACCTCACCGCCCGCCACTCGACCTTCTCGTCGGGACCGGGATCCGGACACGGGGTGGCCACCGGGACCTTGACCACGACGGTCTTCACCGGGCAGGGTCTGGTCGAGGCGCAGCCCAAGGCCAGGGCCATCAGCACGATCAACCACGTCAATCGCTTCACTTTGCTCCCCCGATGATCATCTGATATTGACGGTTGGCCCAGGCGACCGCGGCGGTGCTCTTGAGGGGCTTGGCGTTCAGGATGCTCTGCCGGAGCTGATCGGCCTCCTGGCGCATCTTCTCGGCCCGGGCCCGGGCCTGTTTGAACCTGGCGGCCGCGGCGTCGGCCTGGGCCTTCCAGGTGTCCACGGCCTGGTTCTGTTGCTTGATGGACGCCTCGAGGCGGGCCTGGTTGTCCTTGAGGACGGCGATGTCTTGCCTGGCCTTGCTCAACCGGGCCTTGTAGGTCTCGGCCCGCCAGTACTGGATCGTCCCGAAGACCATGGCCCCGGCTATGGCCAGGGTCACGAACAGCTTGAGCCGGGTGCCGAAGAACAGGTCGATC
>JAHJDS010000212.1 GCA_018812395.1 Pseudomonadota bacterium | reverse complement strand
GGCCGCCACTTTCTTGGGCCCCACGGCCACCAGGACCTTGACCGCCGGCACGTTGCGGGAATGTTTCAGGGCCCGGCGGAGGGTGATCGGCCCCAGGTACTTGTGGTCGTAATTTTGCGGCTTCCAGGTCTCGGTCCGTCCCCGGTGGGGGTAGCTGACCGGCTCGTCCACGACCGTCGAGCCGGGGCTGAACCCTTGGGACAGGGCCGTGGCGTAGACAAAGGGCTTGAAGGCCGAGCCGGGCTGGCGGATCGACCCGGGGTGGGTCGCCCGGTCGAGCTGGGTCACTTGCCACGACCGACCGCCGATGAGCACCTTGACGTGTCCCGTCCCGGCCCGGATGCTGACCAGGGCGGCGTGGACCTCGGGCCGGGGTTTGGTCATCAGTTCCTGGGACAGGTGGCCTTGCCAGATCCCGTTCTTGTCCTTTGAAAGCAGCCTGACCAGGACCAGGTCGCCTTTGTGGAGCGGCCGTCCGCCTTTTCGCCGCCGCCGCTTGTAGGCCGGGGGAGTGAAATCCCGGTCCAGGCGGCGGGCCCATTGCCAGCGCCGGTAGGGGATGACGACCCTGACCGCCCCGATCCGGGCCGCGAACTCCCGGGTCTTGGGGTCGTAACCGCTGATCCTGGCCAGGCGGAGCTGGTCCGGGGCAAAGCCGGCGTCGGTCCGGGTGGCGGCCCATTTTTTCATGGCGGCCGGTGTCGGCCGGACCATTGGTCCCCGAAAGCCGTGCCGCTGGTCGTAGGCCCTTAGCCCCAGGTCCATGGCCCGGCGGGCGGCCCGGGTCAAGGCCACGTTGAGGGTGGTGTGGACCTCGAGGCCACCGGTCTCGACCAGTTCGCGCCCGTATTTCTTGACCAGGTAGCGGCGGACGTACTCGGCGAAATAGGGGGCAAAGGTCTGAAACTTGCTCCGCCGGGGCCAGATGGTGACCACGGTCTGTTTGGCCTGGCGGTACTGGTCGGGCGTGATGAACTTGTTTTTGAGCATTCTCCCCAGCACCAGCAGTTGCCGCTGTCGGGCCCGCCGGGCGCAGGTCCGCCGAACGCGCTCCAGCCAGGCCGGCCGGCTGGGATCACAGCCCCGGGACGGCCGACACCGCTTCGTCCGCTGGGCCAGGCAGTCGGGCGGGGAGTCGTGGCCCGGCGAGCGGGTCAGGCCCGCCAGGAGGGCCATCTCGGCCAGGTTGAGTTTGGCCAGGGGCTTGCGAAAATAGTTCTCCGCGGCCGTGGCCACCCCGTAGGCGCCGTGTCCCAGGTAGATGTGATTGAGGTAGACGAACAGGATATGGTCCTTGCTTAATTTTTTTTCCAGGGCGTAGGCCAGCCTGACCTCCCTGAGCTTGCGGGAGAAGGTCCTTTTAGGAGATAATAGGAGCAATTTGACGAGCTGTTGGGTGATGGTCGACCCACCCTGGATGACTCGGCCGGCCCTCAGATTGGCCACCATGGCCCGGATGATGGCCCGGTAGGACACGCCGCGATGGTGGCGGAAAGTGGCGTCTTCCGCGGCGAGAAAGGCGTCCTGCAGGAGGCGCGGAATCCGGTCGAGCGGCGTCAGGCGGCGGTTTTCACGGTAGAACTCGGCGATCACCCGGCCGTCGTCGGCGTGGAGGGTCGTCGTCAGGGAGGGACGGTAGTTCCGGACGGGGTCCAGGTCGACCTTGGCGGCGCGGAGACCGCCCCGGGCGCCGACCAGGACCAGGCCGCCGCTCAGGCCGACGATCAGGAGCCAGCGGCCGGTTCGTCCCTGGAGGCGACGCGGCCGCCTTGGTGGCTCGGAGGGGGCGGGCCCCGGGGGCGGCCCGGATCGGTGACGAATCGTTTTTCGGCGTGGGATGATCAAGCACAACCCCAGGTCTTCACTATGTATATTTTACTAACAACCAATGAGAAATTCAAATATTTTTGGGGCGGACCGGGGTGTCGAACCGTCCCGGGCCCGGGTCTGACCAAGGACTTTTCGAATCATGGACCCATTCCCCGGACGGTTTCCGGAATTCATAGGCCGACACCGGGGGGCGAGGCCGGGGCAGCGGCAAAATTTGGTTTATTTATGGTGTGATTCATGGTAGTTATTATTAAGGAGAATTTCGGCTGACGTCTGGCACGCCCCATGCTTCGTGATACGTTGCAGAGGTTATGGGATCGTACCAAGGAGTACGTCATGTCCTGGAAATTCATACCGGCCCTGATCGTGGGGATGCTGATGTTGGGCGCCGCGGACAGCGGACTGGCCCAGCCGGCCGGCCCCCATCGGCCGTTTAGGGGGCCGCATCGCGTGGGCCCCATTAAGCCGGGCCTGGACCGGAAACCGGTGCTTCCCCACCGGGTGGCGCCGCGCCCCATCCGCCGGTCCGGTCCGTTGCATCTGCGTCGTCCCCTGCCCCAGATTCCGCCTCGTGGTCATCACGTCGGGCCGCCGCCCCGGCGGTTTCCTTTCCGGCCGCGTCCCGGAATCCGCCACTGGCCGCCGATCAGGCGTCATGTCGGGCCGCACCGGCCGCCGATCTTTCGTCCGCCGGCCCGTTTCCGCGGTTACGGGGACGGTGGATACCTGTTTAGGATGCCGTGGGACCTGAACCGGGTGCGGGGCATGCTCCGGGCCGACCCGATGGCCATCCGGCGTCGGAACCCGCGCGGCGAGACCCTGCTCCATCTGGCGGTCAAACAGGCCCGGCCGGAACTGGTCCGGCTGCTGCTGGCCCATGGCGCCTTTATCAACGCCCAGACCAGGTTCGGGGCCACACCGCTGCATTACGCGGCCTACTTCGGACGGCCCCATATCGCCCGGATACTCATTCGACGCGGGGCCAACCGGTACGCCCAGGATCGCTGGCACCGGACCGCCCTGCAGGTGGCCGGCCAGCGGCGGAAGATGGGAGTCTTCTTCCTCCTGCGCCGTTTCCTCGGCCGCTGAGGTTGGCCGCCCCTTAGTTTTTTTTAACGATCTCTGTCGGCCGATCCGTTGTGGGTCGGCCGTTTTTTTGTGCGCTCGATCACGCCTGACCCGGATTGATCCTTCGATTTGATCGAACAGACGAAATCCCCTGTAAAAGAGCGGGCCGAGAGTTTATCGTCCAGTCAGGAAACGGGCCTTGAGCAACAGCTCGGGCCGATACTCGAAGTGGGCCAGATCGAAGTGACGCCATTTGCCGCCCCAGATGAAGCCGTGCCGTTCGAAGATGCGGACGATTTCCCCGGGGTAGCGGGGCCGCGGGTCCGGGCCCCGGCCGGGTCGGGCCCCGGTCCAGCGCCAATAGGCGCCGTGGCGGGCGTTGAGGTCGATGGCCATCCCCCAGGCATGGGGACTGAGGCGCCTGGTACCGGCGATCCGGCGCCGGACGTATGTCCCCCCCAGGGGAAAGACGTATTTCCTGAGGTCGGGCCGGCGCCGGAGCAACTCGGCCAGTTCCCGCCCCACCCGGGCCAGGGCCCGGGCCGCGCCGGCCCGGGCGTTGAATCGGACCCTCTGGCCGGCAAAATCGACCCACACCAGGTTGGCCCTGACCGCCCGGGGTGAGCCGCCGTAGACCGCCCGGAACAGGGCCGCCACCCTGAACCGGCCCGGGTCACGGCCCGGGCCCGGGGGCCGGCGGATCGGTCCCAAAGGATAGACTATGGCCAGGGCGTCCTGGAGGTCGGGCCGGTCCAGTTTCTGCCAAAAAAACTTCGGCCGACCGTCGTCGTAGACCACCCGGTCGCCGCTGCGCAGCCGGACCACGACTCTTCCGCGTTGATCCAGTCCGAGGCCGGTTATGGCTCGGGGGTAGCTCGCCCCCAAGGCCAGGAGGTCGGTCTGCATGGTGACAATGCGGGACCAGGGGTGAAGGGTCGAAGAGGCGGGCCGCGCCGGCGCCGGGCCGGCCATCAGGACCAGCGCCCCCACCGCCCCGAGCGCCGCGAGAATCAAACTAAGCCCCGCCCGACCGCCTGGCCGGTCTTTATTTGGTAGGCCGTTCAATGTCACCCCAAAAAAAAAGGCCGCCCCTCCGGGCCGGCCTGACGTTTCGTGGTAGCGGGGGCTGGATTCGAACCAGCGACCTTCGGGTTATGAGCCCGACGAGCTACCGTACTGCTCCACCCCGCAACAACCGAATAATCAATATAGCACCTGAAAACGTAATGTCAACCCCGCCGTCAGCACCGCCCCGGGCTTACCCTTAGCCGATATCGCTTCCGTTTTCGTCGTCCGACAACCGGTCGGAGAGGTCGGTCGGCATCCGGGCCATCCGACCAGCGGCGTCGAGGCAGGCGTGAACGGTGAAGCCCTCGGCCAGGACCGCGTCGTCCTCGAGTCGCAGGATCCGGTAGTCGAACCTGATTCGGACCCGGCCCAGGTCGCTGATGGTGGTCTCGATGACGATCTGATCGTCGTACTGGATCGGCCGCAGATACCGGCAGCCGGTCTGGGTCACCGGAAAGTGGAAGCCATTGTCCTCGAGTCGCCGGTAAGGATACCCCGCCTGGCGCATCAGTTCGGCCCGGCCGATCTCGAACCAGCGAAAGTAGTTGGCGTAATAGGCGTAGCCCATGGGGTCGACATCGCCGAAGATGATCCGGTGCAAATGGCGGTGGGCCATCAGTCGGTCCTCGTTACCAGCCGCGCCAGCAGGTCGTGGCCGGCTTCGATCATCAAGCCGGTCCGGCGAGCGTCCGTCTCGTTGTAACCCTGGGGGGTGTCCCGGGGCGAGGCCGAATCATAGATCGCGAAGGGGACCGGATCGGCCGTATGGGTTCTGACCGACAGCGGCGTGGGGTGGTCGCACATCAGCAGCATCCGGTAGGGGCCCCGGTCCTTCAGGCCGGCGACCATCGGCCCGACGACCTTGGCGTCGAAGTCGGCGATGGCCCGGAGCTTCCACTCGAGCCGGCCGGAGTGGCCGGCCTCGTCCGGGGCCTCGACGTGGACCATGACCAGGTCCAGCCTGGACAGGGCCTCCAGGGCGGCGGCCACCTTGCCGGCGTAGTTGGTGTCCAGCCAGCCGGTGGCCCCCGTGACCTCGATGGTCTCCAGGCCGGCCAGGACCCCCAGGCCCCGCACCAGGTCCACGGCCGAGACCACCGCCCCCCTCAGGCCGAACCGCTCGGCCAGGGTCGGCAGTTGGGGCCTGGTCCCCTGACCCCACAGCCAGATCGAATTGGCCGGGTGTTGGGCTTGGGCCCGGCGTTTTCGGTTCACCGGATGGTCGGGCAACACTTCCCACGAACCACGGACCAAGTCCGCCACCCGGGCCGTGTCCTGGCCGGCAATGAACAGGCGGCCCACGGACCGACCGGTGAAGTCGTGGGGGGGCAGGCTCTCGGCCGCCAGGGGGCCGTTTTGCCAGATGAGCAGGTGGCGATAGCTCACCCCGGCCCGGAATCGCCGGCCGTCGTCGCCCAGCCGCTCGTCCAGGGCGGCGATCAGCTCGGCCGCCTCCTCGGTCGAGACGTGACCGGCCGCGTAATCGACCATGGTCACCTCGTCGCCGTTGACCTCGACGGTGACCAGGTTGCACCGAAAGGCGACCTCGTCCGGGGCCAGCTCGATCCCCTGGCTGGCCGCCTCGATGGGCGCCCGGCCGGTGTGGTAGCGGGCCGGATCGTAGCCCATGATAGACAGGTTGGCCACGTCCGAGCCGGGCGGGAAACCCCGGGGCACGGTCCGGACCAGGCCCAGTTGTCCCCGGGCGGCCAGGGCGTCCATGTGGGGCGTGTCGGCCGCCTGCAAGGGCGTCCGTCCGTCCAGTTCCGGGCGCGGCTCGTCGGCCATGCCGTCGCCGACCAGAATGACGTATTTATGGCTGCCTGTGGTCACGTTTGTGTAATCGGGGGCGCCGTCAATCCGGCCGCTCCGCATCCAGGTCCTCGACCCGGAGCCTGGCCGTGGGCGCGGCGATGAACTCCAACTCGTCGATCATCCGCAGGGCCTGGTCGACGTTTTTCTCGGGGGCCTCGTGGGTCAGCATGACGATGGGCACCGCCCCCCTGACCTGGCGGCCCTTTTGATTGACCGCCTCGATACTGATGTCGTGCCGGCCCAGGATGCCCGAGACGGCCGACAGCACGCCGGGGCGGTCGATGGCCGCGAAGCGGAAGTAGTGCTTGGTCGTGACCCGGTCCATGGGAATGATGGGCGTCGCCCGCAGCCGGCTCCAGGGCATGGCCAGCGGCGGCACCCGTCCGGCGGCCC
Organism: Pseudomonadota bacterium; assembly: GCA_018812395.1. Classification (GTDB taxonomy): domain Bacteria; phylum Desulfobacterota; class Desulfarculia; order Desulfarculales; family JAHJDS01; genus JAHJDS01. The sequence continues at coordinate 3,075 of JAHJDS010000212.1, read as the reverse complement.
CGGCCAGGCGGTTGCGGGCCAGTTCGATCACGTCGGCGACCACGGCCGTGCCGGTCGGGCCGCCCCCGGCCCCGGGGCCGTAGAACATCAGTTGTCCGACGTATCGGCCGGTGACGTACACGGCGTTCATCGCCCCGGACACGTCGGCCAGGAGGTGGTGGTCCGGGATCAGGGTCGGGTGGACCCGGGCTTGAACGGCGTCTCCTTGCCGGCGGGCGATGGCCAGTAGTTTCAGCCGGTAGCCGAACTCGGCGGCGAACTTGATGTCCAGGGGCGTGACCGCCTCGATGCCCTGGACGTGGATGTCGGCCAGGTCGACCCGGGCGCCGAAGGCCAGGCCGACCAGGATGGCCAGCTTGTGGGCGGTGTCCAGACCGTACACGTCCAGGGTCGGATCGGCCTCGGCCAGGCCCAGGCTCTGGGCTTCGGCCAGGACCTCCTCGTAGTCCGCCCCCTCCTTGGTCATTCGGGACAGGATGTAGTTGCAGGTGCCGTTGAGGATGCCGAAAAAACTGGCCACCTCGTCGCCGGCCAGCCCCTCCCGGAAGCTTCTAAGTAGCGGGATGCCGCCGCCGACACTGGCCTCGAAAGCGACGTCCCCGCCGTGTTCCTCGGCCGCGGCGAAGATCTCGGCGCCGTGCTCGGCCAGAAGCGCCTTGTTGGCGGTGACGACGTGCTTGCCGTTTTGGAGGGCCTGCAGGACGTAGGTCCGGGCCGGTTCGAGCCCGCCGATGAGTTCGATGACCACGTCGATGTCCGGGTCGCCCAGCAGGCCGTCCACGTCCGCGCTGAGGAGCCCGGGCGGCAGGTCCAGGCCGCGCTCACGCGTCGTGTCCACGTCGGCGACGCGGCAGAGGGTCAAGGGCGCCCCCAGCCGCCGGTTGAGCAGGTCGGCCTGCTCGATCAGGATGCGGACCGTGGCCGTGCCCACGGTCCCCAGGCCGATCAAACCGACGCCGACGCCGTCTACTTTTTTCGGGCCCATGGAGACCTCCCTGGCGCCCGGCCGATCGTCGGGCCGCTAGGATTGGAAGAAGCGGCGGATACCCCGGATGGCCTGGTTGATCCGGTCCTGGTTTTCCACCAGGGCGAACCGGACGTATTCGTCGCCGTACTCTCCGAACCCCCGGCCGGGACTGACCGCCACCTTGGCGTGAGTGATGAGCTTCTTGGAAAATTCGACCGAGCCCAGGTCCACGAACTGATCGGGAATCTTGCTCCAGACGAACATGGTGCCCCGGGGCGACTCGGTGGGCCAGCCGGCGCGGTTGAGGCCGGTGACCAGGGTGTCCCGGCGCTGGCAATAGACGTCGACGATTTCCCGGACGCAGTCGTCGGGTCCGTTCAGGGCGATGATGCCGGCGATCTGGATCGGCTGGAACACGCCGTAATCGAGGTACGACTTGATCCGGGTCAGGGCGGCGATCAGTTCCGGGTTGCCCACGGCGAAGCCCAGCCGCCAGCCGGGCATGGAGTAGCTCTTGGACATGGAGAAAAACTCGACCCCGATCTCCTTGGCCCCGGGGACCTCGAGGAACGATGGGGCCTGGTAGCCGTCGAAGCACAGATCGGCGTAGGCGAAGTCATGGACCACGGCCACCTCGTGGTTGTGGGCGAAGTCCACCAGCTTGACGAAGAACTCCCGATCCACGCAGATGGTCGTCGGGTTGTGGGGAAAGGAGACGATGATCATCTTCGGCGACGGCCAGGTCTGCCTAAAGGCCGTCTTGAGGTTTTCGAAGAAGTCGGTGTCCGGGGTCAGGGGAATGGACCGGAGGTCCCCGCCGGCGATGACCACCGAGTAGGCGTGGATGGGGTAGGTCGGGTTGGGCACGAAGACCACGTCCCCGGGGGACACCGTGGCCAGGACCAGGTGCGACAGTCCTTCCTTGGCGCCGATGGTGGCCACGGTTTCGGTGTCCGGGTCGAGTTCGACGTTGTAGCGCCGCCGATACCAGTCGACGATGGCGTGGCGCAGCTTGGTGATGCCTTTCGAGGCGCTGTAGCGATGGTTGGTGGCCTTCCCGGCCGCCTCGAGCAGCTTGTCGACGATGTGCGGGGGCGTGGCCAGATCAGGGTTGCCCATGCCGAGATCGACGATATCCTCACCCGCCCGCCGGGCCGCCATTTTCAGGTCGTTGACCTCGGCGAAGACGTAGGGCGGCAGTCTTTTCATCCGGCGAAATTCAAGCATGATCGCTCCCAATCGAAATACGGAAATTTCTACTATATTTCCCCGGCGCTCCCCTTGTCAATCCCCTCCTCGGCATCCGGCCGACGAGGCCCGGGCGGCGGTCGGGCGGGACGTCGCCCGGGAATCGGGGCGACCCCGGTGGGGGCGCTCTGGTCCCCAGGCGGCCCCTGGACTTGATTTTTGGCGGCCGACGTGTCCACAATGGACCGATCCGGCCCGTGGCCCGCCCTTTTTTTTGCGGAGGGAACGTTATGCGGCGATGGAATGGTTGGGGCGACTCGGCCGTCGACTATCCGGTTCCCGAGGCGGCCCGGCGGGTCATCGAGTCGCTGCTCGGGCCGGGCAAGCCGCCCCGGGACGTGACGCTGGAGGAGACCGTGGCCGGGGTTCCTCCCGCCCGTTTGAAGGACCACCCCCTGATCAGCACCGAGGCGGCCTTGCGGGCGACCCACGCCGTGGGGCAGAGCCTGCCCGACTGGGTGGCCGTGCGCAGCGGCACCATCGCCGCCTATCCCGACGGCGTGGCCCGGCCGGGGTCGGCCGATGAGGTGGCGGCCGTACTCGAATACGCCGCCGCCGCCGGCGCGGCGGTGATCCCCTACGGCGGCGGGACCAGCGTCGTCGGGCACCTGAGCGTCCCCCCGGGCGACCGGCCGACCATCAGCCTCGACCTGGGCCGGCTCACGGACCTGATCGATCTCGACGCCGAGGGTCAGCTGGCCACCTTCGGGGCCGGGGTCCGGGGACCGGACCTCGAGGCCGCCCTCAGGCCCCGCGGGTTCACCCTGGGGCACTATCCCCAGTCCTTCGAGTACTCGAGCTTGGGCGGCTGGGTGGCCACCCGGTCCTCGGGCCAGTTCTCCCTGGGCTACGGCCGGATC
>JAHJDS010000025.1 GCA_018812395.1 Pseudomonadota bacterium | reverse complement strand
TCTCTCCCGCCTTCAGCGTCGTGCGGACGCCCGATTGCGCCATGCAGGTCGTCACCCCGTGGGCGTACAACCGGCCCCCCTGGTCCGTGACCCGGCCCTCGGCCGTGGCCAGGCGCCGGCCGACGTGGATCACCTTGCCCTCGCCGCGAAGAGGCCCGGTCTCGGCGGTTATAGGCCGGATGAAGTTGACCTTCAGCTCCGCCGTGGTGTAGCCCACCCCGGCCGGGAGCGTCGAGTGGACGGCGTGGGTCATGGCCGCGTCCAGGAGACTGACCGCGGCCCCGCCAAAGACCGTCAGGGCCGAGTTGTACAAATGCTCGCCCGGCAACAGTTCGAACACGCATCGCCCCTCCTCGACCTCGACCAAACGCAGGCCCAAGAGTTCGAGGACCGGCGGGGCGGGGACTTCGCCGCGCTGCATGACCCGCATCGCCTCAAGGCCTGACATGCCCCGCAACCCGGCCGCGATGAGTTGCGGGTCCTCCCAGGTCACGGTCCGCGTCCGTGTCTTCGATTCAAGCCCGGATTCATTCATGGGACTGACTCCTTGGTCTTGGCTGAGACGTTCAAGGTGGTGATGAAAAAAGCGCCGGCCCGGCCGCATTTCCTGAACAGCCTGAACCATGAAGCTATAGACGGGTCAAGTACAATCCGGCGCTCGGCCCACCCCGAAAGTCGGCCGCGGGCAGGCGGCTTAATCTAATTAGACTGCAACTTGTTGAAAAACAACAGTCTTCTTGAAATAAACGCTCAGGCTGAAATATGGGCGGCGATGCGGTCTACTCGCCGCGCCGCCCGGACAACACGGCCAGCATCATTGCCGGCAGTCTCCGGCGGCGCGTCCGCCGCTGCAAGCCCCGCCGCTGCCGCCGGGTGCCCTAGCCGCCTGGTAATAACGAACAAAAGGCCTCGTCTCCGAATATGGAAAGGGGCTTTTTGTTTGACCTTTTTTGACCGGTTTGCCAGAATACAGCCACCGCAGGGGGGGGCGGTCCATGACCGACCGCGCCTGTTTTCCGACCATCAGTGCCATCCCCTTCCTTTCATAACCCACTTGCTCGGCTATGATGGGACGGATGGAATTGACCTTCAACTCGGCCGTGGTGTAGCCGGTCCCGGACGAGGAGGGAGACTCGGAAAAGGAAGACAAGGCAGAAGGCGGCTCAGAGGACTGACGGCCCGGCGACCGAGCGTATCGCCGGGCCGGAAAAAGGGAGTACCCATGGATCATCACCAAGACCATGATCACGGCCAAACTCACACCGAACATCCCCCGAACCACCACCTAGAACCCGATCACCACGGCCCTCACGCCGGGCACGAGGGCCACGCCCCCGGGGGGGCGGCCGGCCACCACGACCATCACGCCCACATGGTGGCCGACTTCAAGCGCCGCTTCTTCGTCTGCCTGGCCCTGACCGTGCCGGTGGTCCTGCTGTCGCCCATGCTGCGGTCTTTTTTCGGCCTGGAGGAGGCGCTGCGTTTCAAGGGCGACATCTACGTCCTGTTCGCCTTTGCCTCGGCCATCTACTTCTACGGCGGCTGGCCGTTCCTCAAGGGCATGCTCGACGAATTGCGCAAGGCCAGCCCGGGGATGATGACTTTAATCGCCCTGGCCGTGACCGTGGCCTACGTCTACTCGAGCGTGGTCGCCTTCGGGCTCCCGGGCAAGGTCTTCTTCTGGGAGCTGGCCACCCTGATCGACATCATGCTCGTTGGACACTGGATCGAGATGCGCTCGGTCATGGGCGCCTCCCGGGCCTTGGAGGAGTTGGCCAAGCTGATGCCCAAGGACGCCCATTTGCTCCAGGAAGACGGCTCGACGGTCGAGGTCCCGGTCAATCATCTGAAGCCCGGCGACCGGGTGCTGGTCCGGCCGGGGGAGAAGATCCCGGCCGACGGCGAGGTGGTGGACGGCCAGTCCTCGGTCAACGAGGCCATGCTCACCGGCGAATCAATGCCGGTGGAAAAGGCCATGGGGGACGAGGTCATCGGCGGCGCGGTCAACGCCGAAGGCGCCCTGACCGTGGCCGTCACGAAGACGGGCGGCGAGTCGTTTTTGTCACAGGTCATCGACCTGGTGAACCAGGCCCAGCAGAGCAAGTCCCGGACCCAGGACCTGGCCGACCGGGCGGCCAAGTGGCTGACCCTCATCGCCCTGGGGGCGGGTTCGGTCACCCTGGTGGCCTGGCTGACCTTGGCGGATGTGGGATTCGCCTTCACCCTCGAGCGAGTGGTCACGGTCATGGTCATCACCTGCCCGCACGCCCTGGGTTTGGCCGTTCCATTGGTGGTCGCCGTCTCCACCGCCCTGGCCGCGGCCAATGGTTTTCTGATCAGGGACCGGACCGCCTTTGAGCGGGCCCGCCACATCGAGGCCGTGCTGTTCGACAAGACGGGCACTCTGACCAAGGGCGAATTCGGGATAACCAACGTAGTCCTGTTCAGGGAAGGATTATCCGAGGAGGAGTTGTTGCGATACGCGGCCGCGGTGGAAAGCCGCTCCGAGCACCCCATCGCCCGGGCCATCGCCGAGGCACACCAGAATCCGCCTGAACCCCGCGACTTCAAGGCCATTCCCGGCAAGGGGGCCCAGGCCCAAGTCGATGGGCGTCAGATCATGGTGGTCAGCCCGCGCTACGTTAGTGAGGCCGCGTTGAGTTATCCGGCCGAGAAATTGGGCCGGCTCCTCGAGGAAGGCAAGACCGTGGTGTTCCTGCTCCTGGACGGCGAGCCGGCCGGCGCCATCGCCCTGGCCGACATCATCCGGCCCGAGTCCAAGGAAGCCGTTAAGCGGCTCAAGGAAATGGGTGTCCGGGTGATGATGCTCACCGGCGACAACCAGCGGGTGGCCCGGTGGGTGTCGGACGAACTGGGCCTCGACGAGTTCTTCGCCGAGGTCCTGCCCGAGGAGAAGGCGAACAAGGTCAAGGAGATTCAGGCCCGGGGGCTGACCGTGGCCATGACCGGCGACGGGGTCAACGACGCCCCGGCCCTGGCCCAGGCCGACGTGGGCATCGCCATCGGGGCCGGAACCGACGTGGCGGTCGAGACGGCCGACATCGTCCTGGTCAGGAGCAATCCCCTCGACGCCGTATCGTTGATCCAGCTCTCCCAGGCCACCTACCGGAAAATGGTCCAGAACCTGATCTGGGCCACGGGCTACAACGCCTTTGCCATCCCCTTGGCGGCGGGCGTTCTGTTCGGGATTGGGATCCTGCTCAGTCCGGCCATGGGTGCGGTGCTCATGTCGCTGTCCACGGTCATCGTGGCCATCAACGCCCGGTTCTTGAGGCTGGCCCGTTAGGCCGGATCATTCATTGCTCTTTTGGCAAGCGTAAGGCCGGTCCGCCCTGGAAAGAGGGGGACCGGCCTTATGGAATAGAACCTGTGGGGGCCGCCCGTCAGGCGCTGATGTCGCTTTTCATGCTCTCGAATTCCTCCTTGGAAATCTCGCCCCGGGCGTAACGTTCCTTGAGGACTTCCAGGGCCTGACCACCGGTCGGCACTTTTTCGTCTCCCTTGCGCGCAGTCGTGAGGAGCCACCGGATCAGGACCACCACGCCGAAGATGATCAATCCCCAAAAAAGGAACATCATGATCATGCCCAGCCAGCCCATGCCGTAGCCGAACATCATGTGAGGCCCCCAAGAACTTCCGCCCCCCGTGGCCGGCTGGGCCGGCGCCAAAGCCGGGCCGGACAACAACAGGCTCAAGCCCGCCAGTCCTGAATACAGACATCTCCACCAATGCTTGCTTGACATTTTCTACCTCTTAACTTGAATCGACCCAAACGCTTTTTAGCCGCGTCCTTTTCCGGCGGCCGACGAGGGTCTAAACAAATGCCCGGACGGGATCCAGCGCCCGTCCGGACTCCGCTCATGCGTGATCAGGTCCGATGGTCAATGCCTGGGACCAGGTTTCCCTCCCGGCCCCGGCATTTGGCCCGGCATCATCATGCCCGGGCCCATCATGCCGCCGCGCATCATCTGCATCATCATCCGCATCATCATGGGCATCATCATTCGCATCATCGGCATCATGCCCCGGCCGCCGGGGCACATCATCGTGCCCGGACCCATCATGCCGCCGCGCATCAT
>JAHJDS010000211.1 GCA_018812395.1 Pseudomonadota bacterium | reverse complement strand
CCCGGGGCCGGACGCAGGGTCCGGACACGGGTCAGGCCCAGGGCCAGGGCCAGGGCGTCGCTGACCCCGCCCCGGGCCGCGTCCAGGTTGGTGTGGGCGGCGATGACGGCCCGGCGCTCCTCATAGGCCCGGAGCACCAGGGCCGCCGGCGGCCGGGTCGGATCCAGGGCGGTCAGCGGCCGGAAGAGCGGCGGGTGATGCACCAGGAGAACGTCCGCCGAAAAATCCGCCGCCCGGTCCAGGAAGTCGGCGGTCAGCTCCAGGCCGACCAGGACCCGGCTGACCGGCCAGTCTCGGGCCCCGACCATCAACCCCACCCGGTCCCACGACTCGGCCAGGGAAGGCGGCGCCGTCGGGGCCAGGAGGTCCAGAAAATCGGACACGCGCCGCGGGGCGGGATCGGTCACCATCGTCTCCCATCCAAACAGACGAAGGGCGCAACCCTCGGGGGTTCCGCCCTTCGCCGCACCTCGGCCTCGACAAGTTCAACGCCGAACAATCGCCCCGGTTTCAACTCCCAGACCATGTTGAATATCCTCGAAGCGCCATCGACCGGGCTCCGTTTTATTGCACGAGGCAAACGCTCTCGGCCCGCGGCGGGTGCCCGCCCGGACCGGGGCGACCTGAAAGTGGGCCCACCTGGCCTCGAACCAGGGACCTGCCGGTTATGAGCCGGCGGCTCTTCCAACTGAGCTATGGGCCCTCAGTGCCGGACGGCCGTTCGAGCGCGGCCAGCCACACAATATATGACAGGCCCCCGGGGCCGTGGCAAGGAAAAAGTCCGGCCGCCATTGCTCGGGGCCGGCCCGCGGTCGTCCGGCAGTGAGCCTGCTTACAACGACCACTTAGGATTCGACAAAGGCCCGCAACCGCTTCGACCGGGAGGGGTGCCGGAGCTTGCGCAGGGCCTTGGCCTCGATCTGACGAATCCGCTCCCGGGTCACGGCGAAGTCCCGGCCGACCTCCTCCAGGGTGTGGTCCGCCTTCTCGCCGATGCCGAACCGCATCCGCAGCACCTTCTCCTCCCGCGGCGTCAGCGTGGCCAGGACCTTGCGAGTCTGTTCGCTCAGGTTGAGGCTGATCACCGCGTCGGCCGGGCTGACGACCTTCTTGTCCTCGATGAAGTCGCCCAGATGGCTGTCTTCCTCCTCGCCGATGGGCGTCTCGAGCGAGATGGGCTCCTTGGCGATCTTGAGGACCTTGCGGACCTTCTCGAGCGGGAACTCCATCTTCTCGGCGATCTCCTCGGGCGTCGGCTCCCGGCCGTATTCCTGGACCAGGTAGCGCGAGGTCCGGATCAGCTTGTTGATGGTCTCGATCATGTGGACCGGGATGCGGATGGTGCGAGCCTGGTCGGCGATGGCCCGGGTGATGGCCTGGCGGATCCACCAGGTGGCGTAGGTCGAGAACTTGTAACCCCGCTGGTACTCGAACTTCTCGACCGCCTTCATCAGGCCGATGTTCCCCTCCTGGATGAGGTCCAGGAACTGGAGCCCGCGGTTGGTGTACTTCTTGGCGATGGACACCACCAGCCTCAGGTTGGCCTCGACCAGTTCGGTCTTGGCCTGTTTGCTCTTGGCCTCGCCGATGCCCACCCGGATGAGCAGGTGCTCCAGGTCCGAGAGGCTCATCCGGGACTCCTCTTCGATCCGCCTCAGGTCCTCCCTGGCCTTGCGGCCCCTGGTCACCAGGCTCATCAGGCCCTTGTGGCTGAGGCCCCCCTTGCGCTTGAGGAGGGTCTTGACCTGCCGGTCGGTGCCCTTTTTGAGTTTGTCGCTCAGGGCGTCCAGGCGGCGGAATTCGGACACCTTGGCCTCGACGCAACAACGGCTGATCTCCCGCCGGCAGCGGTCGATCTTTCTGATGTGCCGCTTGAAGGCGGCGGTCATATTGTCGAACTGCCGCCGCTCGAGGCGAATCTCGCACAACCGGTCGACGATGGCCTTTCGGTTGGCCTTGATCTTGCCGCGGACCTTTTCCTTCTGGTACTTGGTCAACGGCTTCTGCTTGAGGTCCCGATGCCGGCGGCGGTTTTCGGCCTCGATCTTCTTGACCTCGGCGATCAGGGTCAAAAAGTCGGTCTTGTACCGCTCGGCGTCGGCGGGCGAGTCCTCGTCGTCCACTTCGCGGACGATGTCCTTGATCCGGATGATTCCTTCCTCGATCTTGTGGCTCCAATCCAGGAAGTACTGGACCCCCACCGGGGACTCGAGGATGGCCCGCAGGGCCTCCTTTTCCCCGGCCTCGATCCGCTTGGCGATCTCGACCTCGCCCTCGCGGGTCAACAGGGAGACCATGCCCATTTCCCGCAGGTACATCTTCACCGGATCGGCCACCTTGCCGCCCAGATCGGCCGGTTCGGGCTGATCCCCCCGGTTGTCCTTCGAGGCTCGGGTCCACTGCTCGACCTTGTCCTTGCCCGATTCCTCGACGATCTGGATGTCCATTTCGTCAAACAGGGCCATCAGGTCGTCGATGCGCTCCGTGGTGTCGGTATCGGGGGGCAGGACCGCGCTCACTTGCGAGTAGGTCAGGTACCCCTTTTCTTTGCCAAGGTCAATCAGGCGTTTCACTGCTTCCGACTGCTCCTTGCGGATCATACATGCGCCTCGCTGGGGTTGTTAAGTTGACGTTGCAACAATCGGGCCCGGGCCACCGCCTCGGTTTCGCGGGCCTCATCGCCGGCGGCCTGGGCCTCCAACATCTCTTGTCGTAGTTCCGCCAGCTCAGATTTGATCTGCCGCTGACGCCCGTGAATCACCAAGTCCTCGACCAGCCGGTCGGCCTCCCGCACCGATCGCTCCTCGAGCGACGCCACCAATGACGGCAACTGGTCGTCGGTCAGGCGGCTGATCAGGTCGGCCGGCCAGGCGGCCCCGGCCACTTCGTCCAGGGACTCGATGGCCTCGACCAGGGCCAGGACCCGGCCCTCGCCGACCAACTCCCGCAGGGCCCCCGACTCCAGCAGTCGCTCCCGGGCCGCCGGGTCGGAGACGGCCACGGCCAGGGTGTCCAGGACCTTGTTCGGCAACGGGCCCTGCCCCTGGTCAGGTTCCCCGGCCGCCTCCCGCCCCCACGGGCGGTCGGCCCCGGCCAGGGCGGCCTGGACCGCGTGCTCGTCCACGGCCAGCCGTCGGGCCAGATCGCGGACGTGGAGCGAGAGCTCCACCGGATCGGACACCGCCCGCAGCAGCGGCCGCATCCGGCCCACCGCCTCGGCCCGGCCCTGTTTAGTGCCGTCGCACCGGGCCACGACCCGGTCAATGGCGAAATCCATCATCAGCGGCGCGGCGTCGACCAGGTCCATGAACGCCGCCGCTGTGCGGGTCCGGACGAAACTGTCCGGGTCCTCGCCCTGGGGCAGCAGCACCACCCGGGCCGGCGCCCCCTCGGCCAGGAAAAACGGCAGGCTCCGCAGCGCCGCCTGGACCCCGGCCGCGTCGCCGTCAAAGACCAGGACCGCCTCCCGGCCCAGGCCCTTCAAACGCCGGACGTGGCCCCGGCTCAGCGCCGTGCCCATGGGGGCCACCACGGCCTCGACCTTGGCCTGGTACAGGGACAACAGGTCCAGATACCCCTCGACCACGATCGCCCGCCGGGCGGCCAGGATCGCTTTCCGGGTCTGGTCCAGACCGTACAGGGTGCTCTTCTTGTCAAAGACCGGCGACTCGGGCGAGTTGAGATACTTGGCGTCATCATCGCCCAAGGTCCGGCCGCCGAAACCAACCACCCGGCCTTGCCCGTCCCGAATGGGGAACATCAGGCGGTGGCGAAACAAGTCATAATACCGGCCCGGCCGCTTGGAACGCAAGAGGCCGGTTGACGCCGCCAGCTTGGGGTCGACGCCTTGCCGGGCCAGGTGCCGGGCCAAATGATCCCATCCCTCGAGGGCCATCCCCAATCTGAATCGCTTGGCCAGCGACAGGCTCAGGCCTCTCGTTTTTTCAATATAGTCCCGGCCCTCCCGGCCCCGGTCGCCCCACAGCACGTCTTCGTAGAACTCGGCCGCGGCCTGGTTGACGGCCAGCAATTCTTCCCGCCGCCGGGAGTCGCCCTCACCGCCGCGCCGCTCGGTGACGGACACCCCGAACCGGCCGGCCAGATCCCGAACCGCCTCGGGGAAGGTCAGGTTGGTGACCCGCATCACGAAGGTGAACACGTTGCCCCCCTCGTGACAGCCGAAGCAGTGCCAGGTCTGACGTTCCGGGTTCACCATGAACGACGGCTTGCTGTCGCCGTGAAACGGACACAGACCCGTCAACCGGCGGCCCGCCGGCCTGAGGGCCACGTGCTCGGAGACGACCGAGACGATATCGGCCGCCTCGCGAACCCGGTCTATATCCGATTCGGGGATGAAGCCAACGACCTTTTAAGCTCCGGCCCCCGATTTCGGTGGGGGGCAATTCGGGGGGGCTTACTCAATATATTGGGTGGAAAGCCACTCCGCCCACCTATATATGGTAGCTGCCTCCCCATCAAATTGCAATCCCTTTTTTGCCCGGCCTGTCCAAACATACCGTAAGCCCCAAGTCCCCGCCACCAGGGGCAATTAAAAAATTTTTTCCCTCCCGGGGGCGGCCCCGGCGTCCGGTCGCCCCCCGGGGCGGACTCGATCGGGCCGGGACCCTCACTCCAGATCGACCACGGTCACCCCCATCCCGCCGGGTCGGGCGGTGGGCGAGCCGAACGACTTGACCCCGGGGCTGGCCGTCAGGTGCTCGTGAATGGCCCGGCGCAGGGCCCCGGTGCCGACCCCGTGGATGATCTCGACCCGGGACAGCCCGGACAACAGGGCCTGGTCGAGATAGCGATCCACCAGGGGCAAGGCCTCGTCCACCCGGCGGCCGATGAGGTTGAGTTCGGTGGCCGTCGCCGGCCGGCTGGTCACGGTTAGGCGGGCCGGCCGGGGCGTCGGTCCCCGGGAGTCGGCCGGCCGCAATTCGGCCGTGGGCAGATTGACCTTGACCCGGTCAATGAGGACCTCGACCCGCTCCTGACCGGTCACGTCATCCAAGAGCGTTCCTTCCTTGCCCAGCCGGGGCACGAACACCGGGTCCCCGATCCGTCCGGAACCCAAGGCCCGTCCGACGGGACCGGGGCGGGCGGGCGGTCTGAGGACGGCCTCCGCTTTACGCTCGATACGCCCCAACTCCCGCCGGGTCTCGGCCACGGCAGTCTGATCGGCCGGAACGGACCTGGCCTCCCGGAGCAGGCGCTTGACTTCGGCCTGGGCCTCGCTGACCGCGGCCCGGGCCCGGGCGCGCTCTTGGTCCAGGATTCGGGTGCGGGCCGCGGCGAACTTCTCCCGGGCCCGGCTGAATCTGTCCCGCTGGGCCCGTGTTTCGGCCCGGGTTTGCTCGACCTCGGCCTGGGCCTGCTCGAGTTGACCAAGCTTTTCCTCCAGGGTGACGATCAGCCGCCAGGTGGCCTCCTCGCCCGTGGGCAGATAGGCCCTGGCCCGCTCGATCAACTCCGGGGCCAGCCCCAGCCCGGCGGCCACGGCCAGGGCGTTGCTCCTCCCCGGCAGGCCGTAGTGGAGGGCGTATGACGGCCGGCCCGCCACGTCGTCCCGGCCGACGCTGACGTTGACCACGCCCGGCGTGCCCGCGGCGTAGGCCTTGAGCATGTGCAAATGGGTGGTCACCACCACCCGGGCCCCCTTGGCCAACAGCTCGTCCAGGACGGCCATGCCCAGGGCGGCCGCCTCGCCGGGGTCGGTCCCGGCCCCCAACTCGTCCAGCAACACCAGGCTCCGGTCCCCGGCCGCCGCCAGGACCTGGGCCAGACGCAGGGCGTGGGCCGAGAAGGTGGACCGGTCGCCCGAGAGGTCCTGTTCCTCGTCGCCGGCGGCCAGAATTTCGCGAAAAACGACCACCCGGGCTCCGTCCACGGCCGGGACGGGCAGGCCGCACTGGACCATCAGCGTGATCAGGCCCAGCGTTTTCAAGGCCGCCGTCTTGCCGCCGGCGTTGGCCCCGGACAGGATCAGGACTTGTTCGTCAACGGCCATCCGGAGATCAATGGGCTGGGCCGGCGGACCGCCGTCCTGCCGGCGCCAGAAGAGCAGCGGATGGACCGCCGCCCGCAGGTTGATCGGCCCGTTATGAGCCACCTCGGGCCGGGTGGCGCCAGTGGCCTTGGCGAACCGGGCCACGGCCGTCAGGCCGTCCAGGTGGCCCAGGGCGGCCAGGTTTTGGGTCAGCGTCGGCGTTTGGCGGCGGATGGACTCCGCCACGCGGCGAAGCAGTCTGATCTCTTCCTCGACCACCGACCGGCGGCAGTCGTTGAGTTCGTTGTTCTGGGCGACGACCTCGAGCGGCTCGACAAAGACCGTAGCCTTGGTCTGGGACCGGTCGTGGACGATGCCCGGCACCTGGGCGGACGCCTCGGCCTTGATCGGCACCACGTAGCGCCCGCCGCGCTCGACGACCACCTCGTCCTGGACCGCGCCCCGCAGATGCGGCTCCCGAACCAGGGCCGCCAGACCTTCCCGCAAGGCGCCGCGCAGGACGCGTTGCCGCCGACGCAGCCGGGACAGGGCCGGCGAGGCCTCCTCGGCCACGGTGTTGCCGGGGCCGATGACGGTCTCGATCTCGGTGACCAGCTCCGGCGTCTCGCCCAGCCGGCCGGTCAGTTCGGCCAGGGCCGGGTAATCACGGCTCCGCCGCTGGAACGAGCTTCTTGCCTCGGCCGAGATCCGGGCCAAGTCGGCCACGGGCCCCAGGTCCTCGACCGGGAGATAGGTCCCCTCGACCCGAATCCGTTCCAGAAGCGGCGTCACGTCCTCCAGGGCGCCCAGGCGCGGACCACCGGTCTCGGCCAGGGCGCGTCCGGCCTCGAAGGCGAGGTCCAGTCGGGCCTCGATGTCATCGACGTCCGAGGACGGACTCAGGTCCCGGCACCATTGCACTCCTGGTCCGCACGAGGCGTAGCCCGACAGGCGCTCCAGGAAGGCGGTGAGTTCCAGCACCGAAAACGTGTGTCGATCCATACCCGCCCGGGTAAAACGGCCTCCCCCGAGGGGAGGTCGACCTGACACCCCGTGTCCCGGCCGCGGCCCGGCTCGGGAAACGAGGGAAACGGCCCGGTGTCGTCGGTCCTCAACCGGAGCCGGAGAGTTTTGACTTGACCAGTTGGTTTACGGCCTTGCCGTCGGCCCGGCCGGTGACCTCGGCCATGACCGCCTTCATGACCCGGCCCATGTCCTTGGGGGAGGCGGCGCCCACCTCGGTGATGACCCGGTCGATGAGGGCCGTCAGTTCCGCCTCCTCCAAGGGGGGCGGCAGGAACCCGGACAGGATCTCGATCTCGGTCCGTTCCCGGGCGGCCCGGGTCTCGTCGCCGGCCTGCTCGAAGGCCTCGACGGACTCCTTGCGCTGCTTGACCAGGGTGGAGATAATCTGACGAACGTCGTCGTCCGTGAGGGGGTCCGGCTGGGCTTTCCGCCGGTTGGTGAGGGCCGTCTTGAGCAGGCGCAGGCAATCCAGCTTGAGCTGCTGCCGCCCCTTGAGCGCGGCTTTGAACTGGGCGTCGATGTCGTCGATCAGGGCCATGACTCATCCCCTACGTCTGACCGGCCAGAGCCCCTTTCCCGGGGTTGGCCTCGGTGAAGGGTCGGGCCGGTTCGGGCATCGGAGCCGACCGCCTGATAAAAAAGGTCCCCTTAGACCTCCCCTCTCCGGTCCGGGCGCCTCAGCCCCGCTGCATCATGCGCCGCAGTTTCTTGAGCGCCCGCTTGCGGGCGGCCAGGGCCTTCTTTTTACGACGAACGCTGGGTTTTTCGTAGTGTTCGCGCTTGCGGACTTCGGACAGGATTCCGGCCTTTTCGCACTGCTTTTTGAATCGCTTGAGAGCGCTCTCGAAAGACTCGTTGGTTTTGACCCGCACGCCCGGCATGTATTGATCACTCCTTACTGTTTTTTAGATCAAATAATCATAATAACATTGAAAATCGAGTTGTCAACCTTTTTCGCCCGGAAAATTCCAGCCGGATACCTCGGCCAGGGCCGCCCCCAGATCGAGGCTGCCCGCGTACAGCGCCCGGCCCGTGATCACCCCCCACAACCCGGCCTCGGCCAGGGGCTTCAAACCCCGGATGTCGTCCAGCGTTGACACGCCGCCGGCCACGATGAGCGGCGCCTCGACCACCTCCAGCAGGCGACGGGCCCCGTCCCGGTCGGTCCCGGTCTGCATCCCGTCCCGGCCGATGTCGGTGTAGATCAGGGCCGCCAGGTCCAGAGTGCGGAGACCCGCGGCGACGTCGATGACGTCCCGATCGGTGGCCTCGGTCCAGCCCTGGACCGCCACCCGGGAGTTCCGGGCGTCCACCCCGACGATGACCCGGCCCGGATGTCCGGCCGCGGCCAGGCGTAAAAATTCGGGGTCCCGAAGCGCCGCCGTGCCCAGGATCACCCGGGCCACGCCCAGGTCCAGGTAGCGGTCCAGGGAGGCCATGTCGCGCACCCCGCCGCCGACCTGGACCGGAATGGACACCGCGCCCGCCATCCGGCCGATCACCTCGCCGTGGACCACCCGGCCCAGGACCGCGGCGTCCAGGTCCACCACGTGCAACAACTCGGCCCCGGCCGCCTCCCAGCGCCGGGCCATGGCCACCGGATCGTCGCCAAAGACGCTGACCCGGTCCATGTCGCCTTGGAGCAGTCGGACGCACTGACCTCCCTTGAGGTCAATGGCCGGAATGACCCGCACCGGGAAAACCTACTTGGACTTGCTGGTCGGGAAGCCGGAGAGCATCCGCGACAGGCCGTATGCGGCCAACTCGCGGGCCGTCAGCCAGCGGACGCCCTGGGAGGCGTACAGGCCGATTTCCAGCAGATTCTCGCTCAAGGACCGCTGGGTCCGCTCGAAGCGGCCGGCCCACAGGATGGCCCCGGTCGAGGTCTTGATGAGCAGGGCGTCAAAGGCCACCGCGGCCGGCTGTTCCACGCCCACCGCCGAGCCGACGCGCTCCCGCCAGCGATAGACGAAGCCGACCACCACCGCGTCGGCCCCCAGGGACCGCCCCACCCGGGTCAGCGTCCGACGGCGCAAATCGCGCAGATCGGTGCGGCGCAAACCGTCCAGCATCCGGCCCGAAGCCAGGGGCGAAACGTAGCCGAACCCGGACCGGTCCTTGAGCAGCATCCGGAACCAGTCCTCGGTGAGTTGGGCGGCCGCCTCGACCCGGTAGGGGCCCGGGGCGAAAACGGCCCCGGTCAACGGGTTGGTCACGATGCGAGCCCCGGCCGGCGGCGAGATCCAGTAAAAGGGCAGGACCGCGATCTTCTTGATAAAGGGCATGCTGGTCGGGGCCTTCATGGACAGCGGCTCGCACGACCACCCCGCCACCAAGACCAGGCCCGCCAGACCCAAGAGCATCCACCGCCTAAGTCTCATCTTCTCCCCTCTATCCCGGTCTCGACCAGGTAAAGATCCGCCTCGGCCCCGGGGCCCGGTCACAACACGCCCTTGCTGGACGGTATCCCCACCCGGGACTCGTCCAGCCGGCAGGCCGCCCGTAGCGCCCGGCCGAAGGCCTTGAACGCGGCCTCGATCAGGTGGTGCGAGTTGACCCCGTACAGGCCGGACACGTGCAGCGTCAGCCGGCCGCGGGTAACCACCGCTCCGAAGAACTCGCGGGGTAACTGGGTCTCGAAGTCCCCCACCCGCTCGGTCGGCGTCTCGACGTCGTACACCAGGTACGGCCGGCCGGACAGATCGATCACCGCCCGGACCAGCGCCTCGTCCATGGGCACCAGGGCCGCCCCGTAACGGGCGATGCCCTGCCGCTCGCCCAGGGCCTCGTCCAGGGCCTGGCCGAACACCAGGCCGATGTCCTCGACCGTGTGGTGCCCGTCCACGGCCGTGTCTCCGGCGGCCTTAACCCTCAGGTCCAATAGACCGTGCACCGCCGTCAGGGTCAGCATGTGATCGAAAAAGGGCAGACCGGTGTCGACCTCGGCCCGGCCCTGTCCCTCCAGGGCCAGTTCCACCGAGATATCCGTTTCACCGGTCCGGCGTTTGGCGGCGGCTTTTCTGGACAATGTCCCCTCGACGGCAAGGATGTCCCGTATCCCTGCGACAAACTACCACAGGCGAACCCGGATGGCAAATCAATACCTTACCGCCAAGGGGCCGGCGGCGATCGATCCTGGTCAGGGCCGTTTCCGCTCCCTGGCCGGACGATGGGGCGGACGGGGGCGAGGGCCCCTCCCGGACGGACCGGGACGCAGTCATGCGGGGACGGAAAGAGGAACTGGAGCGCCCTACCACCTCGGCGCGACGGACCCCGGAGGCGGCGGCGGCACCGGCGGTCGGGAATGGGCCGGACCGTCGAGGTCCTCCGGCTTCAGGGTCCGGTAGCCCAACCCGTCCGAGGCCCGGATACCGCCCGGGTAGGGGGTGGAGACCCCGCCCGACGGCAGGACCGGCCGGCGGCTCCGCGGCGGGGACGCCCGGGCGCCGGACCGGGGGGTGGTCGGCTCGGTCCGGGGCCGGGAGGCGAAACGACGACGCCCCCAACCGGCGTAGCCCAGCCGGATCAAATCCGTTTCCAGTTGACGGCAGAAGCGATACGGCCGATATCCCTTGGCCACCCGGCAGCCGGCCACGTAGCGGCCCTGGTGGAAATAGAGGCGATAGCGGTGCCGGTTCTTGGCCTGGCGGGACACCTCGGATAGACCCAGGGTGGCGAAACTGAGCAGGGCGTTGCCGATCGGTTGAACCATCGACTGATACGTGTATCCGGTAGACTCCATTCTTTATCAGCCAGTCTATCTTGTCTTTGGTTAGCAACAGTCCGTTGGTAGTCAATAAAGTATCGATTTTCTTGGAGCCGATAT
>JAHJDS010000210.1 GCA_018812395.1 Pseudomonadota bacterium | reverse complement strand
GACGACACCGTCTACTACCTGAACATGTTTCCGCTCCGCAACGGCTACTTCCGGCGACTGCTGAGCGAGGCCGGTTTCGATCCGGTGACCACCTACGGCGACTTCGAGGTCGATTACGACCCGGACCAGGCCGAGTTCTTCGTCCACGTGGCCGACAAACCCGACCACCCGGCCGACAAGGGCGATTAAGGCGAGACGGTGAGGGTCGCCCTCCTCGGCTGGGACGTCACCGGTCAACTCCACCCGGTCAGGATCCTGGCCACCCTGATCCAAGACGCCGGCCATGAGGTCAAGATCGTCGTCCCCGCCTGGCAGGCCCGGATGGCCGATCTCGACGATCCGGCCTTGGTCCCGGCCCTGCTGCCCGGCCTCTTGAAGCTGATCGAGTCGGACGATCTGATCGGTCTTTCGTACCTCTCGGCCCACGTGCCCATGGTCCGGCGGATCGCCGAGGCCGTCCGGGACGAATTCCCGGACAAAAAAATCATCAGCGGCGGCATCCACGCCGGCGTCCGGCCGGCCGAGGTCCTCGGGTTCTCGGATTACGTCTGCGTCGGGGAAGGCTAAATCGCTTTTCCCCTTTTCGTCGAGCGCCTGGCCACCGGCGACGCCCCGGGCGCAGCCGACGTGGCGGGCGTCTACACCGCCGCCAACCTGACCGACGACTACCGGGCCGCCCCCAGCCTGGACGAGTTAAGCCAGATCCCTTTGCCCCGGTTCTTCTTCGATCAAACCCACGCCTATGACGTCAGACATCGAACCTGGACCACACCCGGGCCGGAGCGATTCCTGCCCCCGGGAAAGTCCGGCCGGCCCAAGAACCCCTATTACCTGTTCGTGGATCGGGGATGCGTCGGGGACTGCACCTACTGCTGCCGGCCGTTGATGAAAAAGCTGTCCGGCCGGTTCGGGCTGCGTAAGCGCAGCGTGGCCGACATCATGGCCGAGCTGGAAGAGGTTAAAAAAGCAATCCCCAACCTGCACAAGGTCTACGTCTACTCGGACGACTTCCTGCTTTGGCGCGAGGACGAGTTGGCCGAGTTCGCCCTGGCCTACCAGCGTCGGATCAACCTGCCGTTCATGTTCCTGCTCAGCCCGATGAGCTTTCGCGACCGCAAGCTGGATATCCTGCTAAACACCGGCCTGGTGTCCTTCGTGGAAATGGGTATTCAGACGGGCAGCCCGCGGGTGCGGCGCATCTACAACCGCCGCGAGTCCAACCAGCGCATCCTGGAGGTGGCCGGGAAACTGTCGAAAAAGCTGAGGCCCCGCCGGCTGGCCCCGCACTACGACATCATCGTCGATAGCCCTTGGGAGACCGAGGCCGACCGGCTCGACACCCTGCGCCTGCTCTGCCGGCTGCCCGGGCCCTACGAGGCCTTGTTCTTCTCCCTGACCGTGTTTCCCGGGACCGGGCTCTACGACAAGGCCCGGGACGAAGGGCTGCTGACCGAGGAGACCTATTTGGCCCAGTTCGACCTGGCGGCCCACGTCAACCGCCGGCTCCGGATCAGCAGCCGCGACGGGGCGGCCTTTGTCCGGCTGGGACAAATGGCCGGCGCCCTGCCCCTGCCCTTCCCGGTCCTCGAGATCATGTGGCGGCTGAGGAAAATCGTTTCCTGGGCCAAGGTCATCCCCGAGAGACTGCTCACCGGCCTCAAAAACATCCGGCTGACCGGTCCGGGCGCCATCCTCCGCCGGGCCGTGGCCCGGCGGAGGCCCGGCCGGCGACACCGACCCGCGAGAGGCCTGGACGTGGGGTCCGGCGGATAGTTTCGTCAACCGCGACGACTAACCCCTCGAAGACCCCCGAGTCATCAGCCGTCTCATCCCAGGACATCCGTCTCCCGGCCGCCGGTCCTGGCGAGGACCGATTTGGTCCGATATAATTCCAGTTGATCCATGTTCTTTCTTCCGTTGACCGGTAACCGGGACCAAGGAGCCATGCCCATGACCAAAGTTCAGGACAAAAAAGAGGCCAAGACCGTGCGGCCGCAAGACGTTACGATTTGTGAGTCCACCCAACAGATGCTGGCCAAGGCCGCCGTGGACGGCGTCCAGACGGCCTTTGACCGGGCGGCCAATATGAAGGCCTGTCCCATCGGCGAGAAGTCGGCCTGCTGCAAGCACTGCTTCATGGGGCCCTGCCGCCTCAACTTCAACGATCCCTACGCCAAGATCGGCGTTTGCGGCGCGTCCATCGACACCATCCAGGCCCGGAACTTCGGCCGGATGGTGGCCGCCGGCACGGCGGCTCACACCGACCACGGCCTGGTCATGCTCGAACTGTTCCGCGAGGTGGCCGAGGGCAAGATCGCTGACTACGCCCTCAAGGACGAGGCAAAGCTGTGTGATCTGGCCCGGGAGATGGAAATCGCGGTCGAGGGCCGGACCATCAAGGAGATCGCATTAGAACTTTATAGCGAGTTGAAGCGGACCTACACCCAGCTCGAGGGCGAGATTCCGTTCGCCCGGCGGGTGCCCCCGGCGACCCTGGCCAAGTGGCGGGAATTGGACTTGGTCCCCCGGGGGGCGATGCGGGAGATCATGGAGATGATGCACCGCACGACCATGGGCGTGGACCAGGACGCGGACAACCTGATGACCCAGATCAGCCGGACGGCCCTGGCCGACGGCTGGGGCGGGTCCATGGTCAGCACCGAGATCTCCGACATCCTGTTCGGTACGCCCATGGCCGTGGCCGGCCGGGTCAACATGGGCGTCCTCAAGGAGGCCGAGGTCAACATCATCATCCACGGCCACGAGCCGAACCTGTTCGACTCGATGCTGGCCTCGGTCAATGACGAGTTCTTGATCGAGCGGGCCAAGGCCGCCGGGGCGGCGGGGATCAACCTGGTGGGGATGTGCTGCTCCGGTCTGGAGATGCTGGGCCGGCGGGGCGTGCCCCACGCCGGCAACTTCATGTCCACCGAGGCGGTCCTGGTCACCGGGGCGGTGGACGCCATGGCCGTGGACGTCCAGTGCATCAAGCAGGGCCTGGCCAACGTGGCCAAGTGCTATGACACCCGGTTCTTCACCACCAACCCCCGGTGCAAGCTCGAGGGGGCCGAGCACCTCGAGTTCGTCGAGCACGAGCCCCGGGACTGCACCGACCGGATCGTCCTGGCGGCCATCGAGCGCTTCGGGACCCGGGAGACGCCGATCGACATCCCGAAAAAGGTCGACCCGGTGGTGATGGGTTTTTCGCACGAATACATCGACTACATGCTCGGCGGCGTGTTTCGGGGCTCGTACACGCCCTTGAACGACAACATCATCAACGGCCGCATCCGGGGCGTGGCCGGCGTGGTCGGGTGCACCAACCCCAGAGTGAAACAGGACTGGGTCCACGTCGAACTGGTCAAGGAACTGATCAAGAAGGACGTCCTGGTGCTGCAGACCGGCTGCGCCCAGATCGCCCTGGCCAAGGCGGGCTTTTGCACGCCCGAGGCCTCGGCCCTGGCCGGCCCGGGGCTGCGCGAGGTCTGCGAGGCGGTGGGCATCCCGCCGGTGCTGGGCCTGGGGGCCTGCATCGACAACAGCCGGATCCTGACCGCGGCCGCGGAGATGGTCCGCGTCGGGGGCCTGGGCGAGAGCATCGCCGATCTGCCCGTGGCCGGGGCCGCGCCCGAGTTCATGAGCGAAAAGGCCATCGCCATCGGCCAGTACTTCGTGGCCTCGGGCGTCTACACCGTGTTCGGGGTCACCTTCCCGGTGACCGAGAAGACCAGGTTCCACGACTTGCTCTTCAGCGGGCTCGAAAAACAAGGCCTGGGAAAGTGGGGGTTTACGCCCGATCCCCACGAGATGGCGGCGATGATGATCGCCCACATCGATAAGAAGCGGGCCGCCCTGGGACTCGACCAGGCCCGGGAGCGGGTCCTGATGGACATGGCCGACCGGCGCGCCTTGTCCGCCTGAGCCAATACTGCCCCGATCGGCTGTCTGATCGGGGCCTTTTTCGATGCCGGCCGGCCCCGGCCGCCGATTTCCAGGTGGCGGCCTCGGCCCGGCTGGTCGCCATTTATAATTCAAACAAACATGGCCTTTGTCGGCCCTTTTTGTCAAAAATATACAAGTAGTGGTGGGGCCTGACGCGGAAGACACCAGGAACGAGGTCGATCCTCCCTGGACGGTAATATTCGGCCGACGGGCACCCGATTTTGGGATATAATAGTGACGCGGCATATTCCGACTTTGCGCCCCGGTGGCATAAATGTTGCCTAACTCCCTGACGGCAAGACAAATTTGGACCGAAAACTCCGGCCGATCAAACCGGGCCGGGTCGTTTCGAGGACGCTGACGCCGTGCACGTGGATCTATTGACCCAACACTACAAGGTCTTCATCGACGCCACGGCCTTGATGCACGAGGGCGCCCCCTTTGTCTTGGGCCGGGTCCTCAAGGACCTACTCCGCCGGCACCTGGCCCGGTTGATCGTCCCCCACACCGTGGTCCGTCAGATCCAGGCCCTGACCAGGGCCAAACGGCCCCAGGCGGCCAACAGGGCGGCCGGCGCCCTCCGTCTGCTCGGCGACTTTCAGCAAAACGGTCTGCTGACCGTCGGCGGCACAGAGAAGGACCCTGGGTCCAACAGTGTCTTTCCTCCTGTTTTTACCACATTTTCAGCCGCTTATAACCTATGCCTCATCACCCAGGATCAGGCCCTGGCCCGGCGGATCGACGCGCTGCAAACCGAAGAGGACGTCTCCGACCAAAACGACATTTTGGTCCTCAAGATGGTCAAGGCGGCCGATAATCAGGGTTACGGCCTGGTGCCCTGGCACCCCGACCGGGCCCAGCATCAGGCCCCGTTTACCGGCCAGATCAGGCGGCGGGGGGTGAAGGCCTACGGCCTCCCGGTGGAGGATCAGGCCGGCGGCCGGCCCTTCAGCCTGCGGACCAGGCCCGTCGCCTGGGGGACCACGACCGAGACCGAGACCCAGCGGTCCACGGCCCCCCGGCCCCAGGTGGGCGACCAAGTCCAGACGGCCCGCTACGGCCGGCTCCGGCTGGTTCGCCAGATCGGCGCCGGCGGCGAAGGTGACATTTTTCTGACGGATTTGGGCCTGGTCTGCAAGACCTACCTTCCCGACAAGATCACCACCCGGCACGTGGACAAGCTGCGGCTGATGATCGACCATCAACTCAGCCATCCGGGGATCTGCTGGCCCCTGGACTTCGCGTCCAACGCCGAAGGGGAGGTGGTGGGTTACGTCATGGAGGCGGCCCAGGGTCAGAACCTCCAAACCACGGTCTTCACGCCCCGGAAGACGCTGGAGGAGAAATTCCCCCACTGGACCCGGGCCAACCTGGTCCGGCTGTGCCTGAGTGTCCTCGAGAAGTTCGCCTTGTTGCACGACAAGAACGTCCTGGTGGGCGATATCAATCAGTTCAATATCCTGGTGCAAAGCGATACCGAGGCCTACTTCGTAGACACGGACAGCTACCAGGTCGAGGCCTATCCCTGTCCGGTGGGCACCGTCAATTTCACCGCTCCCGAGATCCAGGGCAAGGACTTCAAGAGTTTTTTGCGCACGCCCCGGCACGAGATGTTCGCCCTGGCCACGCTCTTGTTCATGATCCTGGTGCCGGGCAAGCCGCCCTACTCCCAGCGCGGCGGCACCGATCCAGGGGCCAACATCGGGCGGCTGGATTTTCCCTATGCCCCCGGGGGCGGGCCCGCCGGCAGGGAGCCGGCCGGGCCGTGGCTCTACATCTGGGCCAATCTACCCCTGGCCGTCCGCCAGGCCTTTTGGAAGACATTCAAGGAAAACAGTCGGTTATCCACCGAACGCTGGCTGGAAATCATGCGCGAGTATCTCGAAGACCTGGGCGCCGGGCGGGCCAACAACGACCTTTTCCCGGAAACCATGCCCATGAGCGATCCGGTCGCGGTCCAGTGCCAGCGCTGTCACGGCCCCTACGAGGAAAGCGAGGCCGTGATCGAGCGGCTCAAGGCCGGCCAGACGACGCTGCTTTGTCCGGCGTGCCGGCAGGCCGAGTTCGGGCAGGTCGTGGTGCAGTGCGTTGGTTGCCATTACCAGTTCACCGCAAAGAGGGACGTGGCGGATTTCAGGCGGCGCCGCGGACAGGCGTTGTATTGCCCCACCTGTCAGGTCCGGCGCGAGCAGGGCAAACCAATGGCCGCCCCGGCCGCCGCCGTCCCGGCCGTGGTCGCCGCCGCGGCCGCGGCCCAGGAGCCACCGGGCAAGCGACTGAAGATATCGGCCTCTTTCCTGGGCGTGTGGGCCTTGGCCCTCCTTTTTGTGGGCATTGTCCTCATTCAACTCTTGACCGAGTTTTGGGGGTAGGCATATCTTGTGAGATGGGGTTGGAAGAGATTCGCCCGATGTCACGCCCGGCGGGCGGGTTCGAAGGCCGACGGCCGACCCTGATCAAACGGGGGTAGCGATGATGGAAATCAGGCAGCAAGACCTGGTCGAAAACCCGACGCCCAGGGTGCCGATTTGTTTGGTCCTGGACACCAGCCGGTCCATGACCGGGGAGCCGATCAAGGAGTTGAACGAGGGTGTTCGTCAATTTATTGACGACATCAAGGCCGACGAGGTGGCCTCGCTGGCCGCCGAGGTGGCCGTGGTCACCTTTGGCCAGAACGTCGAGCGCCTGCTGGACTTCGAGAAGATCGACCGCCAGCGGGTGCCCCAGATGACCGCTTACGGCCGGACGCCCATGGGCGAGGCGGTGGACTTGGCCCTGGACCTGCTCGAGACCCGCAAGGGGGAATACGCCCGGGCCGGGGTGGACTACTATCAGCCGTGGATGGTCATCATGACCGACGGCGCGCCGACCGACGACATCTCGATCGCCGTCACCAGGACCTCCGAACTGGTCAATCAGCACCGGCTGTCCATCTTCCCCATCGGCATCGGGCCCTACGTCGTGATCGAGATCCTTCAAAAGTTCTCACCCTTCCGCCGACCGATCCGGCTCAAGGACGGCCGGCTCGGCCAGTTCTTCGAGTGGTTGAGCAAGAGCGTGGCCCAGGTGTCGCGCTCCACCCCGGGCGACACGGTCGAACTGGACCAGGAAGGCATCCAGGGCTGGGGTGAATTGTAACCGGTTTAAAAGTCCTTGACGGGAAAGATCTCTGGTGAACGGAACCCGATACAATCCCGATCAGTCGTGGCGGTCCAAGGTCGCGGTCGCGGACTGGAAGGCGGCTCACGCCCACGTCCGGGGTCGGTCCCACCGCCTCGCCGGCGTCGGGTGTCAGGACAAGACCGATTCCTTGTGCCAAGGAAAGGTGGCGGTGGTTTCCCTGGCCGACGGAGCGGGCACGGCCCGCTATGCCCAGCAAGGGGCCGACGTCGTCACCCGGCGGATTTGCCTGTTGGTCCACCGGCGCTTCGACGACATCATGACCACTGACTCCCGGCGAATGATCGTCGACGACCTCAAGGGTCACCTGGAGGCCAAGGGGCGGGAGGTGGGCGCCGACCTCGGGGAACTGGCCTCGACGCTCTTGTTCGTGGGGGTCAAGGACGGCGTCTATCTGGCCGGTCACCTGGGCGACGGCGTGATCGGGGTGCTGCGCCAAGACCGGGTCGAGGTCCTGTCACCGCCCAAGCGGGGCGAGTTCGCCAATACCACCTATTTCGTGACCCAGGCCGAATCGGACGTCCGCCTCCGGCTGTACGCCGGACGCACCGACGAGGCGGACGGGTTCATCCTGATGTCCGACGGCGCGGCCGAAAGCCTGTTCGATCGAGCCCGGAAGGTCATGGCCCCGGCCGTCGGCCGTATCCTGGGCTGGCTGGACGAGCACTCGCCTCCGGCCGTCACCCGGGCGCTGTACTACAACCTCAACAGCATTATCATCGAAAAGACCAACGACGACTGCTCGATCGCCGTCATGAAACTGGTGCGCAAGACCATCGAGGAGTTGCGGGCCATGGACCGGCAGAGCCTGAAGGACTTTTTAGGGGTGGCGGACAACGCCGCCGCCGCCGACTGGATCAAGATCCTGAGCGCCTTTGCCGAGGGTTGCTCGGGGGTGGAGGACATCGCCCGGCGGATCGGTCTGCCGGCCGAATTGGTGCGCCGGTCCCTCTTAAACATGCAGGAAAACCACCTGCTCGACCGCATCACCACCGGTTGAGCGGCGGAGATGAATATCAGGCCACCACGGACGCGGGAGTGAAACCATGGCCTTGTTTCGCCGGCGGCGACAGAGGGTCGAGACCCAACCGAGCGACCAAGCACCATCGGAGCCGCCCCGGACGTTGGCCACCGTGGTCGACCGGGCCAAGCTATCGGTCTCGGCCGAACTCGAGGCCCGGCGGCGAGGGCGCGAGCTGGCCGATCTGCTGATGGTCACCACCGCCAGCGAGTGGTTCGATCCGGAGATGCGTGAGATTCGACGTCAACTGGACCGGAAACTGAGGGACGGCGACTTCCAGCTGTCCCGGCTGACCGTCCAGGACTTGGCAACGCTGGGCCAGGTCCTGGAGTCCATCGACCGGGCGGCCCGCCGCAAACCCAAGCCCGTCTGAGCCGGGGCCCGGCCCACGCCCGGAAACGGCATGGACGATTCAGGCGACACTCCGCTCGGTTCCGAGGGGAGTCGAATCGGCCGCCGTCCAGGGACCACACCAGGAGAGGTCATGACGACCGATAGTCCCCTTGAAAAAATGGAAAGGCTCATCCAGGCCGAACAAAGCGCCAGAACGGCCGGCCAGCAGTTATACGAGTTTCTCTACGCCATGGCCAAACAGGAACTGTTCAACTCGACGGTCAGGGACCTCGGCCGCCGGCTGGCCGCCCGGCTGGGCGAGAACAATTTCAGTCCCTCGAGCCTGACCGACTCGGAACTGGAGGCCGTGGCCGACATCCTGGCCCAGCTCGAGAACCTGTTTGACCATCGATGAATCCCGTCCCCACCACGGGCGGTCCCCACACCTTCATCTCCCCGCCCATGCCAACCACGCTCCCAGGCCTGAAATAGCCGTCCCCCTCGGCCCCGAGGCCGAGGGGGACGCCGCCTGATTCGAGCCGCCAAGACGAGGCGTGGTTGGCGCACCCCGGACCGATCGCCCGGGCCGCCAACCCCCGGGTCGAAAATCCGGGGTCAGTCAGGTCGAAGATCCGGGTTCATGAGGTAGATATCGGTGGTGGATGACAGGGGTGACCCGCCCAGTTCCGGATTCAACAGGAAGAAATCCGTGTACGGGTCGTAACGGAACCTCCGTATTTCCTCCGGGGCGCGGAAGGAACGGATGTTGGGGTCGAACCGGGTCGATCTGATGCCCGGCGCCAACCGGTGAGAACGGATTCCCGGGTCCTGACGAGTGGACCTGACCCCCGGATCCGGACCCTGGTAGCCCGCCGGACCGGCCGGGCTGGCCGGACTGGCCGGGCTGGCCGGATAGCTGACCACCCCGGTCGTATCCCGACCGGGAACGGACAAATCTCGCCGATGACCGGCCGGATTATGTCCCCCCGCGCCGTGGCCGTCCGGGTTGTGGCCCCCGGCGCCGTGGCCGTCGGGGTTCTTGCCGCCCGCGCCCGGACCATGATAGGCCGGGTCGTCCGGCGGGTGGGAAGGCCGGTAGGGGCCGGGCGACGCCGGGCCCTGGGCCAGCAGGATGGGGGCCGTTGATGCCTGGTCCGGCTCGGCGCCGATCACCGCCGCGGCCGGCGTGGCGGGGATCAAGAACAAGGCCGCCAACATGACCAGGCCGAAAAAGGTCCATAAGGGACGCATGCTTCTCCTCGTTCTCATGACCGACCTCCTTGCGGCAACCCTCCCGGCCATGAGTAACCTTTTTAAATCTCCCAACAAAAAGAATATCGCAGCCCGAACTCGCCCGTCAAGTAAATCATGCCCTCATTTCCCCTTTGACTCACGGCCCCCGGATGGTTTATGCTCGGCGTTAAACCGATCCCCTCCCCGGGAGCCGCTCATGCCACGTCCAGTTGGCCGGTCATTCCCCATCGCCCCCGGCCCGTTGGTCGAGAGTCCGCCCAGCCCGTCCGGGTGGGCGGTGAATCCTTTTTAGTTGGGGGCGTTTTTTTCAATATTTGGGGTTGACACAGCCATTATTATACTATATATGGGGGCTAGTCCTCAGTATGGGACCAAGGGGAAGCGCGGTTCGGCCTTCGGGTCCTTTCCGGACCGGACGTCCAGCCAACCGGTCAGACCGACCGCGAACCAGGCCTCAGGGCGCGGGCGAGAATCGCCTGGTCGCTCCTTCGCCCGGGGTTGTTTCGTTTCCCCGCCCGGTTTTTCTCCGGCCCTCCCGATAACTCGACCCAAGGAGGGATAGTGGTGTCCGCATCCGGCCAGTTTGAGACAAAATCCAAAACCGGTCCCCTGGCCGGACCGGGTCCGATGCCCGTCGGCCCCTTTGACGCCTGGGAGACTTCACCGCGAGGCGTCATCGATTACTGGAGGCCGCTGATCGAACATGCCGGCTCCTGGCACCAGGTCCTGGACAAGGGGGTGCTCCAGACCGCCCGGCGACACTACGACCCCTTCACCCGTTACGTCTTGAATGTGGCCTACCAGGACCCCGCGCCGGAGCGCTATCAGGAGTTGGCCCGGATGAAGGCCCAGACCTCGCTGGCCGATCACAGTCGATACCTCGAGGCCCTGCGCCAGGCGGTGATCGGCCTGGCCGCCGGCGAGAGTGCGACCGAAGTCTTCTTCAGGCTGCACGCCATCTGCCCCGATCAGGAGATGCCCGGCCAGTTTTCGCCCGACTTTCCGCCGGACGACGGCCCGCTTCGGGTGGATCGGCATCAGGCCTTTGTCGAACTGGCGTCGGCCCTGGCCAGGCTGGTCTCCCTGGCCCGCGGGAATGGCCTGGCCGCCCTGGTCCGGTCCGCCGACCAATGGGACGACCCGTTTCTGGCGAAATTTGTTCCGGTCGTGATCGAGGGCCGAGGCCCCGGGGAGATCGACCATCTGACCCGGAAACAAAAGATCATCCTGTTGGCCGAGCTTCAGACCAAATTGGAACTGGTGTCCGAGGCGGTTCGAGGTTTCGTGCGGCGGGAGAACTGGCCGGACATCCATCAGCGTCTCGATTCCTTCCTGCCCAAGACCGACGCCGGCGCCGCGGCCTGACCGGGGCCGGCGACGATCCGCCGATAGCCCCCCGGGCCGTCACCGGGCCCGGACCACCGGCGGCCGCGCATCGGTCCGTGGCGCGGACTTGACATCCCCGGACCAAGCCTCTACAGATACGGGATCATGAACCCCGCGCCAGACACGACCGGGCCGGTGGTCCAGCCCCTGGACCTCGAGGTGGAGCGGCCGTCCCTCCAAAACAACACCGCCGACATCGACCGCCTCCAAAGGGCCGTCGAGCATCAGTGGGGGGCGGCCGTGGCCACGGACCCGGCCGATTTCAACCGGCTCTCCCGGCGGATGTGGGACCTCGACTTCACCGGTCAGGCGGTGCTGGACTTGAGTGCGACGCCCGTCAAGATCATCGATTTCCGTTCCGACCAAGGCCCGGTCCTGGCCCTGGCCGTGGACCTGGGCACGACCCACATTCACCTCCACCTGCTGGACCTGCACGCCGGACGCGTCCTGGACAAGCGGGTCGTCCGGAATCCGCAGATCGAGCACGGCCCCGACGTGCTGACTCGCATCCACTACGCCACTTCCGGCGGCCTGGAAGAACTACAGGGCCTGGCGGCCGGGGCCATCAGCCGGGCCGCGACGGACCTGTGCGGCGACCAGGGGCGAATCCCCCGGGACGTGGCCGCGGTGGCCGTGGCCGGCAACACCATCATGAGCCACCTCCTGGCCGGGCTGTGGCCGGACCACATCCGCCGGGAGCCCTACATCCCGGTGGTCAACCATTTTCCGCCCTACCGGGCCGACGCCCTGGGCCTGGGAACCCTGCCCGGGGCGCCGGTGCTCGTCTTCCCCAACGTGGGGTCCTACTTCGGCGGAGACCTGATCTCCGGCATCCTGGCGGCCGGACTGGACCAGGCCGAAGGGGTCAATTTCCTGGTGGACGTGGGCACCAACGCCGAGGTGGTCCTGGGGGGGCGGGATTTCCTGATCGCCTGCGCCGGCGCGGCCGGCCCGGCCCTGGAGTCCGGCGTGGCCCGGATGGGCATGACCGCCGCCCCGGGGGCCATCGAGCGGGTCCGGATCGACCCGGACACCAAAAAGGCGAGCTGGCGGACCATCGGGGACATCGCGCCGGTCGGCATCTGCGGCTCGGGATTCGTCGACCTGGCCGCCCAGTTGTATCTGGGGAAAATCATCGACCAGCGGGGCCGGTTTCGCCTCGGCGGCGACACCTCCCATCTGGTCGAGACCGAGGACGGCCCGGCCTACGTCGTCGTCGCGGCCGAAGACACGGCCTCCGGGGAGCCGATCACGGTCAATCAGATCGAGCTGGACTCGCTGTGCCGGTCCAAGGCGGCCATGTACTCGATCCTGGAGACGATCACCCTCGAGGTCGGAGTGGACTTCTCGGAAATCAAACGATTCTTCGTGGCCGGCGCCTTCGGGCAGTACATCGATCCGGAGATGGCCATCCAATTGGGCATGCTGCCCGATCTCTCCCGGGAGGTCTACCAGGCCCTGGGCAATACCTCGGTCCAGGGCGCCGAGAAGGTCCTGCTCGATCTGGCCGCGTGGCGTCGGGCCCAAGCCCTGGCCGGCCGGATCACCTACCTCGAACTGAACGTCAACCAGGCCTTCATGAATCGCTTCTCCGCCGCCCGGTTCATTCCCCACACCGATGGCCACCGGTTCCCGACGGTGCCGGTCTTTGACGAGGGGCCCTGACCGGACGGCCGGGGCCGGAGGCGCCGGTCGGTCCTCAGGCGGGGTCGTCCAGGATCTTCCTGACCTTTTGGGCCAGGGCCTGGGGCGAAAACGGCTTGGAGATGAAATTGACGCCCTGGTCCAGAACGCCGTGATGGACGATGGCGTTGTCCGTGTAACCGTACATGTACAGCACCCGCAGGCCGGGCCGCATCGCCCTCAGGCGCCCGATCAACTGGGGGCCGCTCATCCGGGGTAACACCACGTCCGACAGCACCAGGTCGATGTCTCCCGGGTTCTGCTCGCAGATCAGGACCGCCTCGCCGCCATTGGACGCCTCGAGGACCCGGTACCCGTAGTTCTCCATGGACCGGCGAGCCATCTTCCGGACCAGATCGTCGTCCTCGACCACCAGGACCGTCTCGCTGCCGCGCCCGTCCCGAACCACCTCGCCGACCGCGTCCCCGGCCGCCTCGGGCGCGCCCGTCCGGGGCAGGTATATCTTGAAGGTGGTTCCCCGATCCGGCTCGCTGTAGACGTAGATATGCCCGCCGCTCTGCCGAATGATGCCGTAGACCGTGGCCAGTCCCAGCCCGGTGCCCTGGTCTTTTTCCTTGGTGGTGAAGAAGGGCTCGAATATCCTGGAGCGGACCTCCTCGTCCATGCCCACCCCGGTGTCACTCACGGCCAACATGACGTAGGGGCCGGAGGTCACTTCGGAATGCCGGCGGGCGTAAGGCTCGTCGAGAAAGACGTTGGCCGTCTCGATGGACAGCCTCCCCCCTCGGGGCATGGCGTCCCGGGCGTTGACGGCCAGGTTCATGATCACCTGCTCGAGTTGACCCGGGTCCACGGTCGCCGTCCCCAGGTCGGGTTCGCATACCGTCACCAACTCGACGTCCTCGCCGATCAAGCGGCGGAGCATTTTTTCCGTGCCCTTGACCACGGCGTTGAGGTCGAGCGCCTTGGGTTCGAGGACCTGCCGCCGAGAGAAGGTCAGCAGTTGCCTGGTCAGGGCGGCGGCCCGCTCGCCGGCCCGGGTGATCTCCTCGAGGTCCTGGCGCCAGGGATCATGGGCCTCGATCTTTTCCAGGGCCAACTGGCTGTAACCCAGAATGACCGCCAGCAGGTTGTTGAAGTCGTGGGCCACACCCCCGGCCAGTCGGCCCACGGCCTCCATCTTCTGGGCCTGGAGCAACTGCGCCTCCAGGGCCCGGCGCTCGGTGATGTCGGTCGAGATGTGGATCACCCCGGCCAACCGGCCGGCGTCGTCATACACGGGCGTGCAGGCCACCAGGTGGACGTCGCCCAGGGCCTCCATCTCCATGGCGACCGTTTCCGTCGCGCCGTCGGCCAACAGCTTCTCCATGGGACAGTTCTCCGGGGGCCGGTCGCTTCCGTGCAAAAGTTCGAAGCAGCGTCGCCCGACGATCTCGTCCAACGGTTCACCGATCGACTCCACGGCCGCCCGGTTGGCGTGAACGACCACGTGCTTTAGGTCCAGAATGAACGTGAGGTGCCCGATGGCCTGGAAGATCTCGGCCCATTGCCGTTGACTGCGGCGCAGTTCCCGTTCGGCCCGGAGGCGCTCCCGGGTTTCGGTCGCCACCCGGAGGGAGTAGACAAAGAAGACGAACAGGGGGATGAACAGGACCTCGATGAAATCCTCGTACCGATCGAAATAGGGCGTGATCCGGAGGTGCTCCAGGGTGTTGGACAGGCCGACCAGGGCGTACAGGGCCATGCAGGACACCAACAAGGCCACCGGCGCCTGGCCCACCCGCCGCCAGGAAAGCCGACAGGCGAATACCACGGCCAACCCGAAACCGATCGTCGAAACGATGTCCAGCAGACCGACGATGGACATCTGATCAGTCCCCCGACTCGGGCCGGCGATCGGTCAGGTCCCGGGGCAGACGCCAGCAGGCCAGGGCGAAGGCCAGACCGGCCACGGCGTAGCCGAGGTGTTCCAGCAGGTTGAAAAAGTCCGCGAGCCAGACGCCCTCGACCACGGTGAACACGTAACCCCCGAGCAGGGCCAGGTAGGCGCCCTTGAAGAGACGGATCGTGGCCCGGGGCAAACACCGAAGGAGGTGCCAGACCACCACCAGTCCGATCAGGCCCAGGATCAGCGTCATCAGTTCACTTGCCTGAAACATCTCCTCCCCCCCTCGAGGGATCGAGGCCGAAGCGGTCGGTTGACAAGGAGTGGTCGTCGACCCGGCGAACCGGCCACGTCCTCTGGATCGACCGTCCCTTGGCGGCCCGCCATGGTCCGGCAACCACCCCGGAATACATTTTAATACAACAAAACGTCTTCCGCCTGCTTTTCGGGTGACACCCACGCCAGGTCGCCGAACGGGAGGGATCAGACGGCCCGCCCAAAACGGGTTCCAACATCGTTGACAAGTGGGTTATGATGATTTGGCCTCCTTCAGTCGAGGATTGGTGGATGAAACAATTCATACCCCCCCTGGTCGAACAGACCTACCCCGATCTCTGGAACCTTTATCGGCACCTGCACGCCCACCCTGAACTGTCCGGCCGGGAGGCCGAGACATCGGCCGTCATGGCCCAGGAGCTGGGTCGGGCCGGTCTGGAGGTCCATCCGGGCGTCGGCGGTCACGGCGTGGTCGGGATTCTGTGCAACGGCCCGGGCCCGACGACCATGGTCCGGGCCGACATGGACGGCCTGCCCATCACCGAGGAGACCGGGCTGGCCTACGCCAGCACCGCCCGGGACGTCGGCGAAGACGGCCGGGAGGTCGGCGTGATGCACGCCTGCGGCCACGACGTGCATATGACGGTCCTGGTGGGCACGGCCCGGCTGCTGGCCGGCCTGCGGGATAAGTGGCGCGGCACGCTTTTGGCCGTGGCCCAACCGGCCGAGGAAACGGCCGTCGGGGCCCGGGCCATGATCGCCGACGGCCTGTGCGCCCCGGAGACCGAAGGTGGCGGCGGG
>JAHJDS010000209.1 GCA_018812395.1 Pseudomonadota bacterium | reverse complement strand
GGCCGGGCTGATGGCCGCCGTGCCCGGCTCGGTGGTCGCCGCGGCCCTGCTGGTGGCCATGGCCGGCCAGCTCCACGTCGCCCTCGACATCCTCGTCGCCGGCGGCGGCGTCACCTATCGCCGGATCATGGTCGTCGGCGTGCCGACCCTGGTCGGTCTGCTGGTGGCGCTGCTGCCACACAGTTTCCTGGACATGGTTCCGGCGCAACTACGGGGACTGTTGGGCAACGGCCTGGTGGTCGGCGTCATCCTGGCCCTGCTCTTCGAGCACCTGCTCATCCCCAAGGGCAAGGACCACGAGGCGTGATCGGCCGGCGGGCTTTCATGATCTGCTGGTCGGTCTGGTCGCTAACGCTAATCTCGATCAGACGGCTCGGCTCGAAGTTGACCATGACGCTGATCCAGCGTTTGGGCGTCCCGCCGTCCCCTTGGCCGCCGCCCACCTCGCTGACCCAGAGCCAGGTCTTGACGGCCGCCTCATCGTCCAGGACCTCGGGCGCCTGGCCCAGCCGGGCCTCGAGATCGAGCCGGATGGCCCGCAGACAACCGCGCCGGCATTTCTGTTGGGGGAGGTAGGTCACCTCGCTCAGGCGGGAGGCGGTGAAGCCGAGCTTGACCGCGAACCTGACCCCGGCCACCTGGACCGAACCGGGCAGGCGCCACACCACCTCGCCCGGGGCCGCGTCGGGCGCGGGGCGGGCCAGGGGGTACAGCTTCTTGACCCGATCGAGCCGGGTCCCGAACCTGACCCGGTCGAACCCGGACAGCGAGAAGCGGCCCTCGTCCGCCCCGGCCGGGCCGGCCGCCGCGGCCAGAAAACAGACCGCCCCGACGACCGGCATCAGGCGGAAGGTGTATCGCCGCGACCGCGACGCCATGAGCCACCTCGTGGTCCAGGTCCTCAAAGACCCCGGGAACAGCGGACGGGCCAAGGCCTACAGCGAGGCCAGGAGCCGGGCGCCGTCCACGCCCAGGCCCGGCGCGTCGGGCAGGACCAGCCGCCCGTCCACGGCGGCCAGTTGCTTGTCCGCGGGCCGGTCATAGACCCACCAGCCGATCAACTCGGCGTGCCGGAGGTTGTCGTGACTCAGGAACAGGTGTGCCCCGGCGGCCGAGGCGACGACGTTCTCGCCCATGGAGCCCACCTGGCAAGGCACCCCGTATTGCGCGGCCAGGTCGCAGATGGCCAGGGAGTTGAGGATGCCGCCGTGCTTCATGATCTTGAGGTTCAGGTAGTCCACCGCCCCCATTTGCAGGAGGGTCCGGGCCTGGCCCAGGGTGTGGACCGATTCGTCGGCCATGAGCTTTAGGGGGAAACGGTTCCTTAGTTCGACGAAGCCCAGGTAGTCGTCGGCCAGAACGGGCTGCTCCACGTATTCGACCACGCCCTCGCCCAGGCGCTCGAAGAACCGGGCCGCGCCCTCCCAGGTGACCCAGCCTTGGTTGGCGTCGAGACACAGCGACGTCTCGGGCAGGGCGGCCCGCAGCGCCGTAATGACCTTCAGGTCGTGCTCCAGGTCCAGTCCGACCTTGACCTTCAGGCGCGTGAGACCATTGTCGCTCTGCAGCCTCCCCACGGCCACGGCCGCCTCGACCGAATCCATGATGCCCACCGCGCCGGTCAGGGGTAGGGTCAACTCGGCCGGGGCCTCGGGGTTGAGGACCCGGCACAGCGGCCGGCCCTCCTTTTTGCCTAAGAGATCGAGCAGGGCCATGTCCACCGCCGCCTTGGCCCCGGGGTTGGCCGCCAAAATCTGGGGGGCGCGATCCGGGTCGTAGCTTTGCTTCAGATCGCGGACACTCTGCCGGCTGTCGATCTCGGCCCCGATCAGCGCCGGAAAGAGGTAGTTTTCCAGCACGTCCACCACCCCGGCCTGGGTCTCGCCGGTGACCTCGAAGGCCGGGTAGGCTTCGCCGTAGCCGGTAAGTCCCTCGTCGGTCTCGATGACCACGTGGGTCAGGCCCAGCACCTCGTTGACCACGTTGGCCGTCTTGAAGGGCACGATCATCCGGAACTGACCGGGTAATGCTCTGGCGGCGGTTATTTTCATGTCGGGCGTCCGTGTTGGATTGTTCAGGCCTGGGCCCGGGCCGCGGCCCGGGCCTCGGCCTCGGCCGTCAGGGCGGCCAGTCCCTCGGACACGACCCGGTAGGCCTCGTCGCACAACCACTTGCGGGCCTTGCCCGGCGGCATGCTCGCTGGAATCTCGATCAATTCCCCGACGCGGAGCCGACACTGGACCCCGGGGTGGTTCAGAAACCGCCAGGAGTGGGCCTCGAAGCCGATGTCCGAGAACCACATGATCACCTCCCGCATGTCATCGGACAGCGGCAGGCCGTTTTTGTCCAGGTATAGGATGCTGACCGGCAGTATCGGCCGGCCGATCTTGACCGGCGCCTGAAAGACCGAGGCGTTGAAAGGCAGGACCCGGCGGCCGTCGGACGAGGTCCCCTCCGGGTAGAGCGACACGTTGAAGCCGGCCTCGAGCTTGGCGACCATCATCCGGATGGTCTCGACCAGGGCCCCCCGGTCGCCCCGCTCGATCCAGAGCATGCCCGAGAGCTGGGTGATAAAACCCAAGAGGGGCCATTTCCTCAGATCCCCCCGGCCGACCGGCACCGCCTTGACGTACTGGTGCAGGACGATCGAGTCCGACGTGGCCTGGTGGTTGGAGACGATCAGCTGCCCCCTGAACTTCGGTTTTCGCCGCGCCGGATCGACCACCAGCTTGATCCCGGCGATCCGGGTGATCAGCCGGCCCCAGACGTTGAAGCCGGTGGCGCCCAGGGCGTCCGCCTCCAAGGGACCGTGGACCCGGCCATACAGGACTCGCAGGAGATGGAGCACCACCGTCACCCACAGGGTGACCAGCAGCATCAGCGGCACGCGGTACAGACGACGGTTCAACGTTTTCTTTCCCTGATGGGCGCCGGGGTGTCCTCGCGGACCAGGTGCCGCCGGTACTTTTCCGTGGCCCTCTCGGCGCTGAAGATGGTGAACAGATCGGTGCAGTTGAACTCCCGGTCCAGGGCCGGGGGACCGCAGATCAACGCCCCCAGCCGGAGGTACCCTTTCAGGATCGGCGGACAGGCGGCGAAGAGCCTTTCCTCGTCGGTCGGCGGGGTCGTGTCCGCCAGGGGGAATCGGAAACTCGGATGGGGTTCGACCATCGGCAGGTCGTGCCGACCCTGGCGGCGGAGGAGGTAGTGATAGATGGCCGTCACTTCCCGGGGATCGGTCGTGTGCAGCGAGGTGCAGCCGAACATGTGCTCGATACTGTTCATGATGACGTAAGAGGCGATGCCCCGCCACAGCAGGCTGATCACCCGGGCCGCCTGGCGGTACCGGGGATGAACGCAGGACCGGCCCATCTCCAGCAATTCGCCCCTGAGTCCCTCGAGAGGCCGGATGTCGAATTCCTGCCAGGAATAGAAGTCCTCCCAGCCCTCGACCTTGTAAGCGGGCAGCAACCGGTAGGTGCCCACCACCTTGTTCTCGTCCTCGTCAATGACCAGCAAGTGGTCGCAAATCTCGTCGAACCGGTCCGCGTCCATGCCCTTGGCGTCCGAGGAGGCCAGGCCTTCTCCCAGTTCGAGATTGAAGACCTCGTAACGCAGTTTGAGGGCCGCCTCGACCTCATCCCGGGTCTCGGCCTGTTTGACCACCAACTGCTGGTGCCGGTGGACGAAGCGGCCCTTGGTCCGCTCGGAGTTTGGTGGGGTCGTTTCCTGGTTCATGGTCCGGTTCCGAAAATGGATACGCCCTCTCCCCGCCGCCCGCCGGTCGACCGTCGGCGGCGGAGATGGGGACCCACCCCCTGGCCGCGAGCCTGAGGGCACGGGTTAAATGACGATTTATAACCCAAGGGCGACCCGGCGGTCAAGCCCAATGAGCATCGGCCTCCCGGGGCCGGCCCGGTCGGGCAAAAGGCTTGACAGCCACCCCGACGCCCGTTATACATATATCAAGAACCGGGCCAATGAACGGCCCTCGAGATGCCGACGGCGCGCGCCACGGCCGTCGGCGCCCAGAGACATATCACCACAACGGCGACCATGAAGGTCCTCCAGCCCAGGGGCCTCGTGGTTTTTTTTTGCCCATGGCGGGCGCCCGGGCCCCGGTGTGACGTTTGGTTAATCGACTGCGGCAAAGGAGGACGAGATGAAGCGGTGGCCAACGATCATGCGCGGGGGAATCTTGGTGGCGGCTCTGACCTTCGGCCTGCCGGTTGGATCGGCCCAGGCCCATTTTCAGATGGTCATCCCCAGCCAGAACGTCGTCCAAGGCAAGGCCAAGACCATCACCGTCAAGTTCGTTTTCACCCACCCCTTCGAGGGCAAGGCCATGAAGATGGTCAAGCCCGCGGCCTGCGGGGTGATGGTCGGGAAGAAAAAGGTCAACCTGCTGGGCAAGCTCAAGCCCTTCTCCTACCGGGGCCAGTCGGCCTGGCGGCTAAGCTACAAGATCAAAAAACCGGCCGTGTACATGTTTTTCGTCGCGCCCGCCCCCTACTGGGAACCGGCCGAGAACAAGTACATCGTCCACTTCACCAAGTCGATCGTCCTGGGCCTGGGTGGTGAGGACGACTGGGACGCCCTGGTCGGCTTCCCGATCGAGATCAAGCCCCTGAGCCGACCCTTTGCCGTGTGGGCCGGCAGCGTCTTCGTGGGCCAGGTCCTGATGAAGGGCAAGCCCGTCCCCGGGGCCGAGGTCGAGGTCGAATTCCTGGCCGAGGGCAAAATCAAGGCGGCCAACGACGAGTTGGTGACCTTTGTGGTCAAGGCCGATCAAAACGGCGTCTTTTCGGTGGGGATGCCTAAACCCGGCTGGTGGGGCTTCGCCGCCCTGGTGGACGCCCCGAAAAAGTACAAGGGCAAGAAAGTCGAGTGGGGGGGCGTGCTCTGGCTGAAAACCGACAAATGGTGACCGGCGTCGAACCGGCCCCGGCGACCTCCGGCTTTCGAGGCGCCCCTTTAATTAAGAAATCGACCATCCTCAAGGGGCGAGCGGCGCATCAGAGGGCCGCCCCGCCTGACAGGGACAATTGACGTGCACATCGCGGACGGACCGATCAAGGACTGGTGGCTGCTGGCCCCGAGCTGGCTCCTGGGCGGGGCCGGCGTGGCCTGGGGCCTGTACAAGCTCCGGATCGAACGCCTGCCCCACGTGGCCGTCCTGGGGGCCGCCTTTTTCGTGGCCTCCCTGATTCACCTCAAGTTCGGGGCCACGTCCTTTCATCCGGTGCTCAGCGGCCTGATCGGAGCCCTGCTGGGCTGGGCCGCGGTCCCGGTCATCTTCGTCGGGCTGACCCTGCAGTGCCTGCTGTTCAGCCACGGCGGCCTGAGCGTCCTGGGGCTGAACACGTTCAACATGGCCGGCCCGGCCGTGGCGGCCCACTTCGTTTTCCGGCGCTGGATGTTCGGGACCGCCGGGCCGGCCAGCGCGGTGGCCGCCTTTCTGTGCGGGGCGACGCCCATCGTGGTCAGTTCCTGGCTCATTTTCATCGAGCTGTGGCTGGTAGGGGACGCCCTGCTCGGCGTGGCCGTCACCCAGGCCGTGGTCAATCTGGTCTTGGCCGTGGCGGAAGGTTTCCTGACGGCCATGGTCATCGGTTTTTTGAAGCGGGTTCACTCTCCGCTTCTGGGAGGATACAGTGCGACTCCTTAGATTGACGTTGTTGATGGTCGTTCTGGGCGGCGCGTGGTGGTGGCCGGTGTCTTCGGCCCAGGCCCACCGGGTGAGACTGTTTTGCGCCGTGGAGGGGGGGCGGCTTTGCTGTCGGGCCTGGTTCGGCCCCCAGGCCCCGGCCCGGAATTCAGTGGTCGTGGTCAAGGACAAGGCCGGAAAACAGGTCCTGGCCGGGAGCACGGACCAGGCGGGCCGGGTCTGTTTCAAGGCCCCGCCCGACCGGCCGTTGACGGCCGAGATCAACGCCGGGGCCGGCCACGTGACCCGGTTCACCATCGAGGCCGACGATTAGCCGCCCGGGCGCCCTTCAAACGAGGAAAAAGGCATGACCTGGCAAGGCAAACTTTCGGGACGACAGACCCTATTGGCCATCGCCATCCTGGCCGCCGTGGCCGGGGCGTGGTCCGTGCCGGCGGGGGCGCAACCGGTCCGCCCCGCGGCGGCGGTCAAAAAACCGACCCCGGCCGCCCCGGCCCGGTGCCCCGCCGCTCAGGCGCTCGGGTGGCGCCGGAAAATGACCGCCCGGCTTGACAAATGCCGGAGCCGTCTGATTCGCTGTTACGAAAAACGGGACGACGAGCGCCAACGCGTCACCCTGCGCGACGTGGCGGGCGGGGTGGGCTGGATTCTGGGATTGTGCGGGCTGGCCCTAGCCACGGCCGTGTTGTGGCGGCAATACCAGGAAAAACGGAAAGGATAGGGACGTGCACGAGGTCTTCGCCACCGGCCACAGCTTCCTCCACCGGGCCGATCCCCGATTGAAGCTGGTCGCCGGGCTGATCCTGGCCGTGGTCGTGGCCGTGGTCAACGATCTCCCGGCCCTGTGGTGGGGCCTGGGCGGGGGAGTGGTCCTGGCGGTCCTGGCCCGTCTCCAGGTCAGACCCCTGGTCAAGAGACTCCTGGGGCTGAACTTCTTTTTCCTGTTCATGTGGGCCCTGGTCCTGTTCAGTCCGGGGACGCCCCTGTTTAGGCTCTGGTTTCTGACCGGGAGCGTCGAGGGGTTCCACCTGGCCCTGGTAATCACCCTCAAGGGCAACGCCATCTTGCTGGTCACCCTGGCCCTGCTGGCCACCTCGCCCGTGTTCGAGCTATTTCACGGCCTGCAGCAGATGAGACTGCCGACCAAGCTGGTGCAGCTCTTCTTTTTCATCTACCGCTACATCCACGAGTTTTTAATGGAGTACCGCCGGCTGAGGCAGGCCATGGCCGCCCGGGGATTCCGTCCCGGGACCAACCGGCACACCTACCGCAGCCTGGGCTACCTGATCGGGGGACTGCTCAACCGGAGCGCCGAGCGGGCCGAACGCATCTACGCCGCCATGCTGGCCCGGGGGTTCGCCGGACGGTTTAACGTCCTGGTCCGGCGGCCGGTCCGGGCGGCGGACGTGGCAATGGCCGGGGCGGTGACGGCCTTTGCCGGCTGGCTGGTGGCGGTTTCCCTGGGGGTCTCGTGATCCATTTGCAAAACATCCATTTCGCCTACGACGGCGGGCCGCCGGTGCTGGAGGGGCTCGACTGGCGACTGGCCCCGGGCGAGCGCCAGATCATCGTCGGCCCCAACGGGGCGGGCAAGTCGACCCTGTTCCTGGTGACCCTGGGACTGCTCCAGGCCCGGGCCGGCGTGATCGAGATCTTCGGCCAAGAGCGCCGCGGCGACCGGGATTTTCGCGACGTCCGGGGGCCGATCGGTTTTTTGTTCCAGAACCCGGACGATCAGCTCTTCTGCCCCACCGTGGCCGAGGACGTGGCCTTCGGTCCGCTGAACCTGGGCCACAGCCCCGACGAGGCCCACGCCATCGTCCACCGGACCCTGCACCTGCTGGACATCGAGCACCTGGAAAAGCGCTATTGCCACCGGTTGTCCGGAGGGGAAAAGAGGCTGGTCTCCCTGGCAACGGTGTTGGCCATGGAGCCGCGAGTACTGCTCCTGGACGAGCCGACCACCGGGCTGGACGAGCCGACGACCGACCGAATCGTGGCCTGGCTAAAAGACACGGACCTGACCTGGGCGGTGATCACCCATGACGCGGACCTGTTGTCGTGTCTCGAGGCCCAGGTCTGGGAACTGAGGGACGGCGTCCTGGTCGGCCGTGGGGCGGGCGCGTCCGATGGCCGGGCGGTCCTGGGCCGGGTGTCGCCTCAGGCCTGAGGGTCGATCGGTGACCGGCGGCGTTTATACCTTTTGGTGAATATCAGTTTGTAGATCCATAATACCCGGCCGCCCCGGCGTCCTGTGCGCCGGGGCGGCCCATCAGCCCCGAGCCCGTTCTTCCGGGCCGACGGCCGGGGCGGGAACTTCTTCTTCGGGGTTCCTTCTTTTTATTTGGCCGCCCCCGGACCGGACCCGCCCTTCTTGACCACTTGGTGCGGCTGTGGTACCTCTGACCGTCAATACCAACTAAGGAAGACCATGGACCTGGAAATCGCCCGACACTCCCTGTCCCACGT
Source organism: Pseudomonadota bacterium (assembly GCA_018812395.1). Lineage (GTDB taxonomy): Bacteria > Desulfobacterota > Desulfarculia > Desulfarculales > JAHJDS01 > JAHJDS01. The sequence continues at coordinate 915 of JAHJDS010000209.1, read as the reverse complement.
CATGGCCGCCGCCGTCCTGGAACTCGTTCCCGGGACCAAGCTGGGCATCGGCCCGGCCATTGACGACGGCTTTTACTACGACTTCCTCCTGCCCCCGGGGGCCAAGTTCACGCCCGAGTTTCTCGAAAAAATTTCCGGCCGGATGAACCAGATCATCCAGGCCGATCCCCAATTCCTTCCCCAAAACGTCTCCCTGGCCGAGGCCCGGGAGTTGTTCCAGAAGGCCGGGCAGGACTTCAAGGTCGAGTTGATCGACGACCTGGACGCCCAAGGGGCGACCGAGGTCAGCCTGTATCGGACCGGCGACTTCGTGGACCTGTGCCGCGGCCCGCACGTCGAGCGGGCGGCCCACCTGCGGGGCACGGCCTGGCAACTGGACCGGGTGGCCGGGGCCTACTGGAAGGGTACCGAAAAAAATCCCATGCTCCAGCGCATCTACGCCCTGGCCATGGCCGACAAGAAGGCCCTTAAAAAGTTCGTGGCCGCCCGCGAGGAGGCCATGAAGCGGGACCACCGCAAGCTGGGGGCCGAGCTGGAGTTGTTCTTCATCTCCGAGGAGGTGGGCAAGGGCCTGCCCATCTATTTGCCCAAGGGGGCGACCATGCGCCGAATCCTCGAGCGGTTCGTGGTCGACGAGGAGCTTAAGCGGGGGTATCTGCACGTCAACACGCCGTCGTTGGGCCGCCGGTATCTCTACGACACCTCGGGGCACTTGGCCCACTACGCCGAGTCAATGTACCCCCTGATGGACCTCAACGACGACCAATACGTGCTCCGGCCCATGACCTGCCCCCACCACTTCATGGTCTACAAGCACAAGCCCCGGTCGTATCGCGACCTGCCGATGCGCTTCGCCGAGCTGGCCACCCAGTACCGCCGGGAGCAGTCGGGCGAGCTGGCCGGGCTGATCCGGGT
>JAHJDS010000208.1 GCA_018812395.1 Pseudomonadota bacterium | reverse complement strand
GGCCGACCAGGAGGCCGGATTCGCCCTCGGCCTGGTGACCGATCATCTGGGCGCCGTGCTCCGCGAAAGTGGATTTGTCGACCCGACGGTCTACGCCTGCGGCCCGCCCGGTATGCTCCGGGCCGCGGCGGCGATCTGTCGCGAACAAAACGTGCCGCTCCAGGTCTCGCTCGAGGCCAACATGGCCTGCGGGGTGGGGGCCTGCCTGGGCTGCGCGGTCAGGACCATCGACAACGATTACGCCCGGGTCTGTTGCGAGGGCCCGGTCTTTGACGCGGACCGGATCGACTGGGAGACATTCGGGTGAATCCGGTCTACACCATCGGTCATTCGCGGCACCCGGCGGACCGGTTTTTGAATCTGCTCCGGTCGGCCGGGGTCGACGTCCTAGTGGACGTTCGGTCAATGCCGGCCAGCCGGTTCGCCCCCTGGGCCAACCGCCGGGCCCTGCCCGGGCGACTGGCCTCGGTCAACATCGACTACCTCCACCTGGGCCAACACCTGGGTGGCAAGCCCCGGGACGAACGCCTGTGGACCGACGGCCGCCCGGACTGGGACAAGATTCGCCGGGCACCGGGATTCGAGTCGGCCATCGAGCGCGTCGTCGCCCTGGCCGAATCACGCCGGCCGGCCCTGATGTGCGCCGAAGGCGATCCGAACAGGTGCCACCGGACCTGGCTCGTCGCCCCGGCCCTGGTGGCCCGCGGGGTGAGGGTGGTCCATCTTCTGCCCGACAGCGGCCGCCGGGTCCACCCGCCCGGGCCGGAGTCGGCGGGCGCCATCGATCAACCCCAACTGGATCTCTGGCCGTGACCTTCTTTGCCAAGGCCGAGGTGAACGGTCTGCCCTTCGGCAAGTTAGCCCGGGGGGCGATCCCCATCAACGACCTGGCCACGCTCAAGGAGTATCTGGACCTGGTTCACATCAAGGCCGGGCTCCTGGATCACTTCGGCCCCGACTACCCGCTGGTCGATCTCCGGGAGATGATGCCCTCCTTCGAACCCCAATTCACCGAATACAAGAACCTGCCCGGGTTCTCGATGATCGCCCTGGGACGACGGATCGACTACCAGGCCGAGCCGTTCCAGTTCGACCTCCTGCCCTGCCCCGGCGATCCGGACCTCGAGGAGTCCGACCGGACCAGGGTCCGCAGCGGGCCGCCGGTCCACGGTATCAATCAGGCGGCGACCATCGTCCGGTCCCAGTTGCCCGAGGATCTGCGCGACGCCTTCACCACCGAGTTCGGTGGCCGGGACATGACGGCCATGGCCCGCTACAGCCAGATGATGTCCTATCTGATCCAGATGGACCGGGCCCATCTGATCGCGCCGGACGAGGAGAACGTGTTCCGGCTGCGGGGGGTCTTCGCCTCGTTCCCCTCGCACCTGGACGCGGTGATCAAGTCCTTCGGCCGGAGGATCGGCAAGTTCGCCGCCCACGACAACGAGCGCTACGCCGAAAACCGCCAGTTCGTCTACAAGTTCCTGATGGAGACCTACGGCTTCCCCATCGCCTCGGAAAGACGGACCTCGGCCGCCCTGTTCGCCAGCACGCTCTGCCGTCTCAAAGAGGCCTTCGTCATCAAGGTCCAGGGCCAGTCGGACCGAACCGTCACCACCCTCTATCACCCCGATCCGCGGCGGCTTTTTCCCTCGGTCGAGAAGACGGCCCTGGTCGCCCTGGAAACCGTCGGTCGCGACACCCACGACCGGCTGAAAAAAGGTCGGTACTACCTGGACGCCAAGAGACGAATCGCCCTGGTTCGGGTCACCTACCAGCAGCGGCGCTACCACGCCCAAAACATCATCGAGGACCGGGCCCTGTCCGTGGAGCGGCAGGAGATTATCCATCCCCGCAGCGGCCGGATCATCTCCGACGTCAATTTCCTCCAGGACAAGACCAGCCTGCCGCTGGTCCTGACCGACATCGTCCGCGGCGAACATCACGGCTCGATCGCCTACCAGGACCGGGAGACCGTGAGCGGCACCCGGGCCCACTCCGCCCGTCTCAAGTTCCTGTCCGCCTGGCTGGAGAAGCACGAGCGCCGCCTGGTCGATTACGCCGACGAGACCTTCGACCACGTCGAGGGCCTGCTCAAGGGCTACATCCTCGACCCGGGCAACGCCGACAGCTTCAAGGGTCGCCGGCATCTGCTCCGGGAGGTCCTGGCCCGGATGGTCCACCTCAAGCAGGCCCGGACGCTCCGGCAATTGGAGCAACTGGTCAGGCAGAAGACCAGGGGCGGCCGCAAGATGAGCTACCTGAACCGCTACCAGGCCATCCTGGACCTGCTCGACGAGAACGAGGACTTTCTGCTGAGCTTCTACACCGTCCTCTTCGACAAGGCGATGTCTCTGCTGGACACGGTCCTGGCCGATCCCTACGTGAACAAGCGGTACCTGAAGCTGATGGGCCAGGGACCGTCGGAATACTCGCGCCGGATCCGGGAGACCTACCAGGCCCTGGCCGCCCGGAGGGTCTCCCTGTCCCAGCGCTATCACCAGTCCATTTCCCAGGCGACGTTAAAATGAGCACCCAGCCCTCACCCGATCTGTCGGTCGCCGTCGGCGGCCTGAGACTGAAAAATCCGGTCCTGGCCGCCTCGGGGACGTTCGGGTACGGGACGGAGTACCAGGACCTGTTCGATCCCGGGGGCCTGGGCGGAGTGGTGGTCAAGGGCGTGTCCCTCGAGCCCCGGTCGGGCAACCCGCCGCCCCGGATCTGCGAAACCCCGGCCGGCATGCTCAACGCCATCGGCCTCCAAAACGTGGGGGTGGACCGTTTTCTGGCCGAAAAACTGCCGGCCCTGAGGCGTCTGGACACTGCGGTGGTGGTCAACCTGTACGCCACCAGCCCCGACGAATTCGGCGAGCTGGCCGGTCGTCTGGCCGAGGCCCCGGGGGTGGACGCCCTGGAGGTCAACGTCTCCTGCCCCAACGTCAAGGCCGGCGGGCTGGCCTTTGGGACCGATCCGACGGCGGTGCGGCGGGTGACCGAGGCGGTCAAGACCAGGGCCGGCCGCCGGCCGGTGTGGGTCAAGCTGACCCCCAACACGGCCGACATCACCCTCCAGGCCCGGGCCGCCGCCGAGGGCGGGGCCGACGCGGTGAGCCTGATCAACACCCTGCTGGGGATGGCCGTGGACCCGGACACCTGGCGGCCGAGACTGAAAAACGTCGTCGGCGGCCTGTCCGGCCCCGCCGTCCGGCCGGTGGCGGTCCGCCTGGTATACGAGGTCTGTCGCCGGGTGGATGTGGACGTGATCGGCCTGGGCGGCATCACCACCGCCCGGGACGCAATCGAGTTCCTGCTGGTCGGGGCCAAGGCCGTCCAGGTGGGCACGGCCCATTTCGTCAACCCCCGGGCCTCGATCGGGGTGGTGGAAGGCCTGCGGGCATACCTGTCCCAGCGGGGCCTGGGCCGGGTGACCGACCTGGTGGGGCGATTGAGGCAGGATTGATCGCGACCGGCGGTTTTAATCGCCAGGCCGGATTATTCGGTCGTCAATCCTTCTCGAGGCTTGAGCCCGCCGCCCGAATGTGGCATAGTGGGCTCTCGGAAAACGAACGGCAGGTGAGGTGAGTGATGAACCCCAACATGGATTCCGGCGCGGTCGAGACCCTCAGAAACGCCAACCGCATCCTGGAGGCCGACGAGTTCAAGCGCTGGCAGTTCCCGGTCTACATCCTGATCTGGGGAGTCGAATTCGCCGTTTGTCTCTGGATGGCGATCAAGATCTTCGGCGGCTGAGCACAGGTGGTGCATCGGCCCGCTCCCCGGGCCGGAAAAGGCGGGCGTGCCGGACGGCGGGTCCGCTTTTTTATGGACCCCGGCCGGGGCGGGCCTCGAGGAAACGAACCATGACCCCACACCGGGACAGAAGGGTCTGCGGGCCGGAATGCGGGTCCTGCCTGCGGGACCTGGCCCACCAGGCTGCGGTCCTGGCGGCGGCGGACCCCGACCTGCGGGCCCGGGCCGAGGCCGAGGCCACGGCCGCCTTCGAACCGGCGGTCGAGCGGGGGCTGACCTCGCCCGAGGTGGCCAACATCATGTACCGCCGCATCCGGCGCGTCTCGGGGACCGACGATCCCTTCCAGCACGAAAAACTCCGGGAGATGGCCCTGGCCCGGGAGGTCTTCGACAAGGTGAGGCCCCTGTTCGGCGATGACCTCCGGTCGTGTCTGATCCTGGCCGCCCTGGGCAATACCCTGGACTTCTTCATCGGGTCGGAGCGGGCCATGGAATTGATTCACCGGGAGATCGACGGCGGATTCGCCTTTTATCACGACGACGCCGACCGGCTCGAGAAGTTCCTCGAGGGCCGACCGGACCGGATCATGTATCTGACCGACAACGCCGGCGAGATCTACTTCGATCTGCCGCTGTACGACAAGCTGACCGAGTTCGGCGGGCGGGTGGCGCTCACGGTCAAGGGCGGGCCGTCGCTCAACGACCTGGGCCGGGCCGAGATCGAGGCGGCCGGGCTGGCGGATCGTTTCCAGGTGCTCGCCGACAACGGGGCCGACGGGGCCGGGGTGGACTGGGGCGCGGTCAGCCCCGAGTTCGTGGCCTCGCTGGAGCGGGCCGACCTGATCGTGGCCAAGGGCATGGCCAACATGGAGACCCTGATCGGCCGGGACCTGCCGGCGCCGGTCTTCTTCTTGTTCAAGGTCAAGTGCCGGCCCATCCAGGACTACCTTCACGCCCCGCCCGATACGTTCTGGGCCCTGTGGCAGGAGGCCTCGCCCGCCGCGAAAAAAAACTGACGGCGCGACCACGACCGGAACGCTATGTCAAATTTACTTAGATCAAGCAGAAAAGTCAGTTTTGTCCAGCATAGACAGCAGCCCTGGCCCTAAGTCTGTTCCAGTCGCTTCTTCTCTTCCTGTCTGACCTCGCGCCTCAGCATCTTGCCGACCTTGCTCTTGGGGAGCATGTCCCGAAATTCGATGTAGGCCGGAATCTTGTAGTTGACCAGCTTGCCGTGACAGAACTTGATCAGATCGTACCCGGTCACGCCCCGGACGTCCGACTTGAGGACGACAAAGGCCTTGATCCGCTCGCCGACCTTGGGGTCGGGCACCCCGACCACGCACGAACCGATGACCGCCGGGTGCTCCTGCAAAACGGCCTCGATCTCCGAGGCCGACACCCGGTAGCCCTTGTGCTTGATGGTGTCCACGGTGCGGTCCACGAAGTACAGATAGCCCTGATCGTCCTGGCGCACCACGTCCGCCGTGCGATAGAAAAGCTTGCCGTCCAACTCCACAAAGGCCTCGGCGGTCTCCTGAGGTTTGTTCCAGTAGGCGCTGACCATGGGGTCTGAATGCACCAGAAGCTCTCCCGGCTCGCCCGGCTCCACCGGAGTGAGGAAGGCTGGATCGACGATGCGCACCTCCTTGGAGGGCAGGATAAGGCCCACGGATCCGGGCGGGTTCTCCCGGTCCGCCGGGCTCATGCACACCCCGCCCACCGTTTCGCTGGCTCCGTAGCCGATGTAGATGGGCCAGCCGAAGCGCTCCAGCCAGCGGGTGGCGACGTCCTGGGGCAGCACGTCGCCGCCGCAG
>JAHJDS010000207.1 GCA_018812395.1 Pseudomonadota bacterium | reverse complement strand
TGGCACCGCGAATCACGCCCGTGCGGCTTCGCACCGCGAATTAGGCCCGTGGGGATTCCCACCCCGTTCGGCCTCGCACCACGCCCTTCATGTACAGCACAGCCGAAACGAAGTGGAGGCGGCGAGCGCGGACGAGGCGTTTCACTGGCGCAAACGTTCACCGCGAATTACGCCCGTGCGGCTTCGCACCGGCCCGAAAACCGCCCCCCACAGGACCAGGCTTGCGCCCAGGAACGCGATCAGCATCGTTTTCCGCACCATGTCCTCCTCCGGTGGTTCCGTGGTCTCGATCTCCACGACCGTTCCAGGTGGATTTATTTCGTCTCCATCTCGAAGACGCCGGACCAGTCCGGCGGCGGCGGGTCGGCCACGAACCTCCGGCAGCGCTCGGCGAAGGTCCGGCTGGGCCCGTCGCCCGGGTCCCGGTCGAGCGCGGCCTGGAACGAGACGCCGGCCTGGATGAATCGCCGCTCCCGATAGGCGGCCAGACCCTCCTGAAAGAGGTCCCGGACCTCGAGCCGGACCTCGTCCACCTCGCCCGTCAGGCCCAGGACCTCGAAGACGCGAATCGGCTCTCGCTTGCCCTTGACCCGCAAAAGGTCCAACTCCCGGAACTCGATTTCCGACTCGGCCAAATCGCGGCCGCGCTGGTTGATCAACACCCCGGTGCCGTAGACCTTGTTGGCCCCCTCGAGTCGTGAACCCAAATTGACGGTATCGCCCATGACCGTGTAGTCGAAGCGGTCCTCGGAGCCCATGTTGCCGACGATCATCGGCCCCGAGGCCAAACCCATCCGAACCTGGACGTCGGGCCCGCCCTCGTCGGCCAGTTCCCGCCGAAACGCGGCCAGTTCGGCCTGCTGCCTGAGCGCCGCCCGGCAGGCCCGTAAGGCGTGATCGGCCACCGGCACCGGGGCCCCCCAGAAGGCCATGACCGCGTCGCCCTCGTACTTGTCCACGGCGCCGCCCTCGGCCATGATGATCCGCGTCATCCGGGTCAGGTAGCGGTTGAGCAGGCTGACCAGGTCCTCGGGCGGGAGCGACTCGGAAATGGCCGTGAACGAGGTTACGTCCGAGAAGAAAACGGTCAGTTCCATCTTCTGGCCGCCCAGGCGCAACAGCTCCGGCCGGTCGGCCACCTGATCGACCACCTCGGGGTGGAGGTACTGGGAAAAGGCGCGGCGAAAGAAGCGCTTTCGCTGGCCCTCGAGCACGTACCTCAGCAAGGCCGTGACCAAAAAGACCAGGAACAACCCGGTCAGGGGCACGATGAAGTCGACCCACCAGCCGAGGCGGAACACCACGGCCGAGCCCAGGACGGCCGCCGCGCCCAGACCGGCGTTGGCCGCCCCGCCCCAGGTCACGGACGTGAACAGGAGCGACAACAGGAAGGCGGCCAGACATATCGCCGCCGTCAGCCCGGCCTGAACCCAAGAGGGCGCCGGTCGGAGGAAGTCGCCGGCCAGGAGATTGGCGAGCACCGTGGCCTGAATCTCGACCCCGGGGGCGGCCGAGGCCAGGGGCGTGGTCCGAAGATCGTACAGCCCGGCAGCGCTGGCCCCGATTAAGACGATCTTGTCGGCAAACCGGCTGGGGCTGACCGTCAGGCGGCTGTGGGGTCGCAGGGCCCGGGCCGCCTTGATCGCCGCCCGGGATAAAATCCGATCGAATGGACCGGTCGAGGGCAGCATTCGGTCCAGGACCCGGTCCGGCGCCAGGGCCGGGGCCGTGGCCACGGCCCACACCGGATCAAAGGGACGAGGGCCACTCAGTCCAGCCACAAGCCTCTTGAGGTCCAGGGCGCTCTGGATCACGGCCACGGCCGATACGGCCTGGAACACGCCGCCCGCCCCGTAATACTTGATCCAGAAGAATCCTCTAAATAGTGGAATGGAGGCCTTTGGTCCGGCCAGACCGTCCGGCCCCAGCCGCCAGGATTCGATCCGGCGCAGTCCCCCGAAGACGCTGAGCGGCAGCGAAGGGTACCAGCCGTCCCGAAAGCGGTAGGCCAGTCGGGCCCGCCGGGCCACTCCGTCCGGATCGGGCTGGAAGTTGATCGCCCCCACCCCGGCCGCCGGGCCGAGCAACTTGGCGATGGGCAAGGTGACGTCGACGTGACGGACGCCAGACGGCAAGCCGCCCGGCCTGTGACCGCCCTCCCTGACCTTCAGCCGACGACGGGCGAACAGCCCCAGGCGGCCGGGCTCGGTGGCGCAGCCGCCCTTGGTCCGGCGGTGAAACACCGCCGCCTGCCAGACGTTGGCCGCCCGGTTCATGGCCCGGGCCAAGGCGTCGTCGTCTCCGAACTCGGCCTGAAAGACCGACGGCTCGGAAAAAACGGCGTCGAACACGATCACCCGGGCCCGGGAGGCGTGTAAAAAATCGACCATGACCGCGTAAAAGTCCCGGGGCCAGGGCCAGCCCAGACCCCGGGCGCAGCGGAAGTGGTCCAGGGACTTCTGATCGATAAAAATGATGACCACGTCCCGGGTGACGCCCGGGGTTCGGTTGAGGTGTCGGCTCCAGAGGTCAAAGGACTGGAACTGAATCGTCCGCACCGGGCCCCACCGCGGGGCGATCACCAGGGCGACCATGATGATCAGCGTCCCCAAAAGGGCCCAGCCCACGGCCCGTCCCCTGCCCCCGGCGATCACGACTCCTCCGGTCTTGCCCGACGACTTCTCATGAGATACACTGGCCGGGATTGGACATCCGGTCAAGCGGAAAACGGCCAACCCATGAGCAGCCAGTTCATCGCCACCATGTATCTCATCTGTCGGCTGATCGTCGGCGGCGCGTTCGTCTATGCCGGCCTGGGCAAGGTGGGCATGGGTGACGCCGATTTGACCGCCAAGCTGGCCCAGACGATCGCGGCCTATGGATTACTGCCGTGGTGGGCGGTGAACACCACGGCCATGCTCCTGCCCTGGATCGAGCTGACCGCCGGCGTCCTGCTCGTCTTCGGCGCCTTCGAGGCCCCGGCGGCGATGATCATCCTGCTCATGGAGACGGTCACGACGATCGCCCTGGCCAGCGCCCTGGTCCGGGGCCTGGACATCCAGGCCGGGTCTTTCTCCCTCTCCTCGACCAGCAGTCACGTCTCCTGGGGCCTGCTGGCCTTCAACCTGATCCTGATGATCATGACGGCCTTCGTCCTCCGCTACGCCTATCGTCGCGACCGCACCCGGTCCATCTTGCGCGACTGAATCGTGAAACGGCCTATCGCGGCCCATCTTTCTGGTTCGTGTCTGTGTGCTGGTCGTCGATCCGCGGTCCCGACTTTTCAAACAATAAGGGCCGGGCCCGCCCCCCGGGGCTGACCCGACCCGGATGATCGGTCCGTTCTCGGCAATGGTTGCCGATGGCCACTTCGACTATTGCTGAGGCGGAATCGAGCCCGGCGGCGGCGGTGGCGCCGCTCCCGGCGACGGAGTTGTGCTGGGTTGAGGCGGCGGCGGCTGTCCGGCCGGAGGCGGGCCGTAGCCGCCGGGCGGCGGCGGGG
>JAHJDS010000206.1 GCA_018812395.1 Pseudomonadota bacterium | reverse complement strand
CGGGTCTCCAACCTGGAGCGCCACCGGCAGGACCTGATCCTGAGCAACAACCGGGGGCTGAGCCTGCCGCCCAAACGCAAGGGTGCGGACTGGCCGGCGATCAACGCCAACCTGGTCAGCCCGTCCATGGAGAAACTGGCCTCCCAGGGCCACATCCGCATCGAGGAGGTGTAAATGAGCCTCTTGAACTTTCCCGTCGACGCCACGGGCATGGCCCGGGGCCAGTGGACCGTCGAGGACGCGTCCCAGTTCATCGCCGATCTGGCGAAGGGCATGTGCTGCGTCCAGGGCATCTGCGAGCGGGGCCCGATCGGCAAGGCGGTCAAGGTCGCCTCCGAGGATCACTTCTACCGGGTCTTCGGCCGCGAGATCGCTGACTCGACCTTCCCGCTCCTGGTCAAGCGGGCCCTCCGTCACGCCCCTCAGTGGGTCTCACGGCTGGCCCATTACACCGATGCCGGGGACGCCGGCACCCTGACCGCGGTCTCGGCCTTCTCGACGGCCCAGGATCGGACCGACACCGAGGCCCACCCGGCCCGGATCGAGGGCAAGTCCATCACCACAGTGGACATGTCCACCAACAAGAACATCAAGCTCCAGGTGAACAGTGACACCCCGGTGACCGTGGACTGCTCGGCCGGCGCGTCCGACCCCGCCGTGGTGACCCTGGCCGAGATCGTCTCCGCGATCAATACCGCCATGACCGCGACCATCGCCAAGGCCGAAAGCGGCAAGCTGGTCCTGGAATCGGCGACTGCCGGCGCGGATCAGTCCCTGACCCTTTCCGCGCCTGACACCCTGGACGTGACTGCGGAACTCTTCACCCAGACCATTCCCCACACCGCCACCGGGACCGACGCCGGGACCCCCGAGGACTCGATCAAGATGGTCGCCTACGAGGGCGCCTGGGCCGACAATCAGATCCAATGGAAGATCGTGCAGAACACCCTCTACTCCGAGTACTTCGACGTCCACATCGACCATCTGCTCGATCCCGACCTGTACGAGGTCATCCGCGAGTGCACCCTGGACGAGACCGACGAGGCCCACTTCATCGAGAACCGGGTCCCCAACGGGTCCTACTTCATCAAGGAGTGTCTGGACCTCGAATCCACCAACGCTGATCCTCTCCCGGCCTTCGGGACGTGGTTCACCTTTTCGGGTGGTGAAGACGGTCTGACCGGGGTCGGGGAGACCGATTACATCGGCGACAAGACGGCTCAGACCGGCCTCTACGTCTTTGACGAGGTCATGGAGGCCGTGCCGGTCTGGGCTCCGGAGTGCCTGACTCCGGCCTATCTGCACGCCGCGATCGCTTATGCCGAGGACCGGGGAGACATGGTGGCCTTCTCCGAGGCGCCGTTCTACCTGAAACCCCAGGACGCCAAGGACTACCGCCTGGGTGAGAACGCCTACACCCACCCGCCGTTCAACACCCGGCATGGCGCTCTGTACTTCGGCAAGCCGACCATCCTGGACACCAAGGGGGTTCAGCGCTCGGTCTCGGCCTTCGCCCACTTCGCCCACGTCTACGCCCGGTCCCAGCAGAAGGGCGAGTGGACCCCGCCGGCGGGCATGGACTACCCGCTGCGGGACATCCTCGGCCTCGACTTCAACGTCGGATCGCCGGCAAACCAGGGCCTCGGAGACCTGCTGGTCGACAACCAGATCAACCCCCTGGTCATCTGGGACAAAGACGGCCCGGCCATCTGGGAGGAGAAGACGCTCCAGGTCATGCCCAGCGCCTTCCAGGACCTGCACACCATGTTCCTGTTCATCCTGATGCGCAAAAGCATCCTGCCCTGGACCAGGTACTACGCCCACCAGCCCAACCACCCCGACACCTGGCGGCGCTTCGATCAGCTCCTGCGGCCGTTCTACGACCGGCTGTTCCGGGAGGGGGCGCTCCTGGGGTACCGGCTGATCACCGACCGGGACGCCTACTGGACCAAGGACGGCGAGCTGAAAAACGCCGTCCTGAACACCCCGGACGAGGTCCAGCAGGGCGTGTACAAGTGCCTGATCCTGGTCAAAACCACCCCGACGCTGAGGTACCTCGGCATCCGGGCGGTCAACGTCGGCCTGAGCACCCGCTTCGACGAGCTGCTCGGAAAGGAGGCGGAGAAGTATGTCTCTTAAGGCCTATCCCAACGTCCGCAAGACGAACAAGTTCCAGGTCTTCCTCGAGGGCCTGCTGGTCAGTTTGGTGAACGAGGTCAAGCTCCCCGAGGACGAGATCGTCACCGACGTCCACGCCGCCCCCGGGGAGGTGACCGACATGACCACGCCCGCGGGGAGGAAGTGGGGTGAGATGACCCTAAAAACGGTCGTTCCGGCCGACGCCCCGTTCACCCTCTGGCGCGACTGGATGGACCAGCTGGTCGATCCCGACACTGGGGCCTTCGGCGACGTCGAGGCCGGAGCCCGGGTGATCTCCGTGATCGAACTGGGGCTTCAGGACGTGCCCCTGGACGCCCACTCCTACCTGGTCTTCCCGACCAAGGTGGCCAAGCCCGAGATGAAGGGTGGGTCCGAGGGCAAGAACGTCATCGACGAGGTGACCCTGACCGTTATTCGTAGGATGTCGTAAGCCATGGAAGACGAATTCATCTTTGACATCCCCGTGCTGGGCACGGACCGGACCGCCGGCGTCCGCCGGATCACCAACGACACCCTGATCCGGTTCAAGAAGGAGGTGGCCCGGCTCGAGAAGCAGCACAAGCGGGTCAGGGGCGGTGAGACCCTGGTCAGGCTGGTCGAGATGACCACCAGCCTCGCAAGGGACGAGATCCTGGATCTGACCCCGGTGGCCCTCGAGGACATCGTCCGGCGGGTGAGGATCGAGGTCCTGGGCCCGGAGAAGACCTTCGATGCCGAGAACCCCGACACCGGGGAGAAGGTCGAGGTGACCGTCAACCTCGAGGAGATCGAGATCACCCCGCCGGTCATGGAGCCCGAGACCTACGATCTCCGGGACGGCATCAAGGCCGACGACGGCGAGATCCACAAGACGATCACCATCGGTCCGCCCACGGTCAAGGACCTGGTCGAGACCGAGAAGAAGCACGCCGAACTGGTCGAGTTCCAGGAGAGCATGCACGCCGCCTGCATCATGGGCATCGGGGATCTCCCCAGACCGGTGACCGGATCCTGGCGAGGCTTCTTCGGCCGGATGACCATCTTTGATCGGAAGAACGTCTTCCTGCCCTCGGTCATCAAGCACACCGGCAAGATCGACAATGAGATCGAGGTCCAGACCCCATCCGGAGACACCTTCAAGGTGGAGGTCGATTTCCTGGATTTTTTCGACTAGAGCTCCAACTCGACGAGTCGGAGTTCCGCAAGCAGATCGTGGCCACGTTCCAGTTCAACCGCTGG
>JAHJDS010000024.1 GCA_018812395.1 Pseudomonadota bacterium | reverse complement strand
CCGATCAGGTTCATGCGCAGATTGAACCAGGTCTGCATCATCTGGGCCTTGGCCTTGATCAGGAGCAGGATATAGGGGGAGTCCGAGATGTAGGCATAGCCCACCAGAATGCGGCGGCCGTTCCGGTCCACGGTTTCAATGGCCTTGGTCCGGAGGGAAAAGGGGGGCACGGGCAGGTCGAGCTTCTGGAAGGGCTGGCCGTGATACTTGGAGGGCGTCTGGATGACGCCGGCGCGATTGATCAGAAATACGTCTCGGTATTCCTCCTGCCCGAAGGAGTAGAGGGTCTGAATCAGCCTGTCCGTGTCCAGCGTGGCCCTCAAAATGTAGAACGAGCCGTCCGGCAGGGTCGCCCTGACGGCGATGATCATGTGGGGCACGTCGCGGTACCCCATGAACACCTCGCTGATATAGGTCCCTCTGAGCCCGCATTCAACGAACCAGGCCTGCCCCCGATAATTCTTGCCCGTGAGCTTGAAGGGGCCGGCGTAGGCGACCTGGTTCCCCGTGGCGTCGATGACTCCCAGATCGGTGAACCCGCCAAAACCCCTTTTCAGGTTCTTGAGCACCACCTTGAGGTGGTCCGAGTCCCGGAGGTTCCGGTTACTCTCCTCGTGCACGGTGAACTTGAGGGCGGACAGGCGCTCGTTAAAAAAATAGGTCAACGAGCGCCGCAGATTGGAGGTCAATCGGTCCGTGCGCAGGACGGCCTCCAGCCGGACGGCTCGGCGGTTGAGTTCGTAGTCGATCAGGGTGACGGTGGTCAGCGGGACCAGGGACGCCGAGGCCAGAAGGAAGACCGACAAAAACCAGATGCGACGGTAGTTGGTAAAGGTCTGGTAGGGGTTGACCCTTTCCTGATGCGCCCAGAACTTGGGCCACAACGCGGCCAGGGCGTGGCGAGAGGTTGGGTTCATGCCGTGGTTTTCTCCGCCTCGGATAAAAGTTCGGTCAGCTCGGAAATATTGACCGGCTTGTGCAAGAAGGCATGGGCCCCCAGGGCCAGGCACTCCTGGTAATCCTCCTTGGTGCCGTGACCGGTCAGGATGATCACCTGGATGCGGGGATGATTTTCCTTGACCCGGCGCAACAGCTCGACGCCGTCGATGTCGGGCAGCCGCAGATCCAGCACCATCAGCCCGGGGGAGTGTCGGTGGAGGGCTTTGATGGCCGAGCGGCAGTCATAGGCCACCAAGGTATTGAAACCTCTGAGTTTCAATCTCTTGGCCAGGTTGTCGACGAACCTCTGTTCATCGTCGACGAGCAGGACCGTCTCATGTTGAGAATTGCAACGCACAGTTCCTCTTGACAACGGTTACCGAGTTAATATATAAGCCGAACAGCTTCAAAAGTAAACGGTAATGTTGCGATAATGAAGAGGTAGGCACCATGAACCGTCATTACATCTCCCGAGTCAAGCTCCTCACGACCGCGCTCATCATCATGATCCTCGCCCACCCGGTGGCCGCGTACGCCGCCCAGCAGGCCGCCTCGGTCTCGGTCAAACCATGGTGGTTCTGGCCGCTGATCCTGTTCGTCTTCTGCTTCGTCCTGGGCATCATCGCCGTCCTGGCCGGGGTGGGCGGCGGCGTGCTGTACGTCCCCCTGGTCAGCGGCTTCTTCCCCTTTCACATCGACTTCGTCCGGGGGGCCGGGCTGATGGTCGCCCTGGCCGGGGCCCTGGCCGCCGGGCCGGGGCTGTTGCGACGAAACCTGGCCAGCCTGCGGCTGACCCTGCCCGTAGCCCTGATCGCGTCGACCTTCGCCATTGGCGGGGCCATGCTCGGCCTGTATTTGTCCAAGCTCGACCCGGCCATCGTCCAGGTCTGCCTCGGGGTGACCATCGTCGGCATCGCCGTCCTGCTGCTTCTGTCCAAGAACACCGAAAAGCCGGTGGTTACCAAGCAGGACGCCATCGGCCTGGCCCTGGGCATCCAGGGCTCCTATTGGGACGAGGGGGCCAAGGAACGGGTCGATTGGAAGACCCATCGCACCTTGCTGGGGCTGTTGATGTTCATCCTGATCGGGCTGTTGGCCGGCATGTTCGGCCTGGGCGCCGGCTGGGCCAACGTGCCGGTGCTGAACCTGGTCATGGGCGTGCCCCTCAAAATATCCGTGGCCACCAGCAAGTTCCTG
>JAHJDS010000205.1 GCA_018812395.1 Pseudomonadota bacterium | reverse complement strand
TGGGGGCGCAGATTTTGGCCTGTCTCGACGACCGGACGCCGACGCCGATCAACAACTTGGCCCTGTTTTCCCGAAACTCAGACCCGAGGAAAAAAAGGCCCCGGAAAAACCCCGTTCCGCAACGCTCTCTGAAGGTATAATAGCACAAGTTCTTATTCCAGCAAATTTGCCGCTGTTTGGTTCTTCGTCTTTAAACAATTTCCCAATCAATATGCGGGTCAGTAAGAATTGTTGTAATCATCCCTATTCCTTTATAGCGTTTTCAGCCCATGAACTATCCCATGTTTTACTTCACTCGATTGGCCATCCAGAAAGTCAAAATGAAATATACACAGAAATTACGCCTATGTTATTAGGATTTATGGATCTTATTAAGGTAGGCCGTAAAGTTGAAGAACGCAAAAGAGAGAATGAATGTGAAACTCATATTACCCATCATTATGGCTATTTTTCGGACCATCAGTTCGATTATATTTATAATACGATTAAACTTATTTATAATCAAGAAAGTAATGCGAAATATCATATTAATATTACACTGGAAAGCACAAAAAGGATTATCATCATTGCAGAAAAGCAGATTTCACTATTTGGCAATCTATTAATATTACTCAATAAAACAAAGAAATTAAAAACAAAGGACTTGGATGCAATTGTACGATTTCATGCACCTAATTATTTGTTTGAATTTGAATCATCACTGAGTGATATAAAAAAATATATGTCAAAGGCTGAGAAGAAAATGCAATGCGATATTGAAATAAAGAAAATAGATTTTCATGACCTTCAGACATTAAATAATCAGCTTGAATCAAAAAGAATCTATATCAAGGGTTTAGTTTCAAAGCTGAACGAAGATATAAAAACCTGAAAAGAAATACAGGCAAATTGAGAAAATGAAGTACTATATGAGTAAAGTAAAGGCATTAACAACAATCTAACTATGCGTTTACTATATTAAATAAATCAGGATTAATATCAGTTCTGCGAATCAAATGACGAAAAGTTAGCCATCGTCGAACGAGGATCGACCTAGACCACCCTGAACCAGACCCGGCAGCAATTGTCACCCGCGGCCAGACTCTCCTCGATCTTGGACTCGATGCCAGTCTCGTCCAGGTCCAGCAGGGCCCGGAAAATCCCGTCGTCCATGGCCATCAACGCCTCGCACACCGGACGATAGGTGTCCTTCAACTCGAACGGACAACCGTGCCCCTCGAACCGGGCCACGTTGTCCTTGATCCCTACGCTCGACGGATACCCGTTGGCGTTGGTCATCTCGATGAACGCCCGGGCCGCGTCTTCCATGGTCTGGGGCCGCCACTTCCGCTTGAGGCCCAGGCCGATCTCGTAACCAAAGTCAGCATACACCCGGCGCAGGACCGGCAGGACCTCGTCCCCGAATTTCTCGTACAACGCCACGGCCGGCTTGCCCTGGACGCTCTGCATGGTCGTTCGCTTATCGCTCATCTTTAGGCCATGATTTCGTGTCGCCGAACTCGATCTCTTTCAACGGCCCGGCCCGCGCCCCTTTCAGGGGAGGGGGCGCGGGCCGGGCGTCTCAGGCATGAATATTCGCTGTTTTTCTACAAGTGACCCGTGGCAACCCAGTCAGCCACGGGGTTCGGGAACGCTATACGCCCTTCGCCAGGTCCTCTTGTTTAAGCATCCGCCTCAAGACCTTGCCGACCATGGTCTTGGGCAGTTCCTCACGGAAAGCGATCACCTGGGGCACCTTGTAATGGGTCAGGTTTTCCCGACACCACTTCTGGAGGCCCTCCTCGTCGATCCGCCCCTGGTGGTCGGGTTTGAGCACGACGTGGGCCTTGATGATCTCGCCGAACTCGGGGTGGGGCAGGCCGACGATGGCCACCTCGCTCACGGCCGGGTGGTTGTGCATGTAGTCCTCGATCTCGGCCGGAAACACGGCCCAGCCCTTGTACTTGATCATGTCCTTGGCCCGGTCCATGATGTGGGTGTAACCGTCCTCGTCCATGTAGGCGATGTCGCCGGTGTAGAGCCAGCCGTCGCGCAGGCAGGCGGCCGTCTCCTCGGGCCGGTTCAGATAGCCCTTCATCACCTGGGGCCCCTTGACGCACAGCTCGCCCACGTTGTCCGGCCCCAGGCCCAACTCCGTGTCGCCGGTGTCCATGTCCATGATCTTGCAATCGGTGTTGGGGAAGGGCAGGCCGATGGTCCCGATGACCCGGCGCCCGAACAGCGGGTTGGCGTGGGTCACCGGCGAGGCCTCGGTCAGGCCGTAACCCTCGACCAGCTTGGCGCCGGTGATCTTCTCGAACTTGAGTTGGATCTCCTGGGGCAGCGGCCCGGCCCCGGAAATGGCCATTTCCAGGGCGCCGAGGTCGAATTTGTTGACCTCGGGGTCCTGATTGATCTTGTTGAACAGGATGGCCACGCCGGGGAAGATGAGCTTCGTCCCCTGTCCCCAGCGCTCGATGGCCGCGTACAACTCGGCCATCTTGTCCGGCGGCTTGGGGAAGAGGATCATGAACCCGCCGATGGCCACCGAGGTGTTGAGGCAGGTGGTCATGGCGTAGGAGTGGAAAAAGGGCAGCACGCCGACGATACCGTAGCCGTAGCCGCCCTTCCACAGCCAGGCGTCGCACTGGAGCGCGTTGGCCACCAGATTTTGATGGGTCAGCATCGCCCCCTTGGGCGTGCCGGTGGTCCCGCCGGTGTACTGCAGCACGGCCACGTCCTGGGCCGGGTCGATCTCGACCGCCGGCGGACTGGGCTGGGTGGCGCAGAGATCGGTCAGCTTGAGCGACCCGTCAGGCATCTTGCCCGTGGGAATCTTTTTCAGCAGTTTGCCCAAGAATTTCTTGATCGGGCTCAGGCCCACGAAGTCGACGATGTTGGTCCCGATGACGTGCTTGATGCCCGTGTCGGCCAGGACCTTGTCCGCCTCGGCGAACACGCCGTCCAGGGCGATGATCGCCTTGGCGCCCGAGTCATTGAGCTGGTGTTTGATCTCCAGGGACTTGTAGGTCGGATTAATGGCCGTGACCGTCAGCCCCAGCGCCAGGCAACCGTAAAAGCAGATCGGGTACTGAAACGAGTTGGGCAAGAGCAAGGCCACCACGTCGCCCTTCTTGAGACCCAGGCTCTCCAGGGCCGTGGCCAGTCCGTCCACGTGACGCTCGAGTTGCCCATAGGTCATGGTCGCATCCAGGAACACGGCCACCTTGTCGTCGGGGTGCTTGTCTGCCGTCCGCCTAAACATCTCGGCCACGCTTATGGGGGGGATGTCGATTATCGGGGACACCTCCGCGGGATAGTACTTGTAGAACGGACGCTCGCCGAGGTTGGGCATTTGTCTTACCTCCAGGTGGATGGGCCGTGGTCGGCCCGGTTTGGAGTCAGGCGCGCGGTATTTTATGCTGGTGTGGAATGTTCCGGCGCCTGAATGAATCGTCATTCATATACGGTCTCACACCCTACCCAAACCAGACCTTATTGTCAAACTCAAACCAGGGCCTCGCACCCGGCCGGCCGGACTTGACCCACCGCCCGGCCCGGAAGGGGATGGGCCTTGCGCGCCCCCTGGCCTGAATGATATTTTGAGGCGACCTTTTACCAAGACCTTTTGCCATGTGGCCCCGCGACGCGGAGGCCGGCGCATGGGGGGGATCAATGGCCGCCAAACGGGAACAGAAAGCCGCCGGCGTCGGGCCGGTCAGGGCCTGGGGCCGATTTTTGTGGTGGCTGGCGACCATGGTCGTCATCCTCTGCGCCGCGTCGGCGGCCGGATACTTCGTGGTCGATCACTACCTGACCGTCCGGCGGGCCCGGCCGTGGCTGCTCAAGGCCAACCAGGCCCTGTTGGCCGGCCGCGCTCCGGAGGCCAGGGGATTCGCGGCCCGGGCCCTGGCGGTCGATCCGGCCAGCGCGGCGGCGCTGAGGATCCTGGAACATCTGCGGCCGGACAAACGGACGTCCGCGGACTGGCTGGCCCTGCTGGCCGCGGCCACGGCCCGGCCCCGGCCACGGGCGATCGATCCCATCGTGGCCCGGCGGGTGGCGGACCTTTTGCTGCGGGCGGACCGGGCCTTGTCGACCGGCGACCTGAAATCGGCGGCGGCCCACGTGGCCGGGGCGCTG
>JAHJDS010000204.1 GCA_018812395.1 Pseudomonadota bacterium | reverse complement strand
TATACAGGAAACCGAATGGGCCAAATCCCAACGTCCACGCCGAAAAGAAATTAAGGATGATGACGTATTAGTTGTCCTAGAGGATAAGCCAACCATGGAAGTTACTCATTACAACACTGAATTGCACTTTCGTTCATGCGACGTTCGTGTGACATTGACGAGGTTTCAGTGTAAGACTAATGACATAAAATATTTTGAAACCATTCAAGAAGTCACCTGTAAGGTTTGTAATTTGCTGGGCCATACTCCCGTAAAATCCTTAGGTATTAATTTTGAGGGAAAATTAAAGTTGGAAAAATCATTTGACTTAATACTTAAAGACCTTTTTGTGGCTGACCATGACAAGTTTGTACAAGTCCTCGATCCTGAGTACCAACTCGGTGGTATAATGAAATATATGTTTCATGAATTTGAAGCGACTTTGACGATACGACCGTCGGGAGATCCTAAAAAGGACATATTTTTTACTATCAATTATCATAAAAGGCTGGGCAAGGAAGGTAGCCAGGACATCAGGGCTGATGAATTGCTTCCGACGATACCACCTAGTTTTGTCGAAAGCAAAAAAAATATTGAGTATGTCATTCGTAATCTATTGGGCAAGGAGAAGAAATGATCAGCTTATTCAAAGACCTGGAGAAACGGACTGGTTTAGAGGAAGATGTGGGCACAAATAGTCTAGCATCTGGCGGTATGAGACTTAATAAACAGGTGCTTGGGCGATTTTTGTTCGGTCCAGATATCGATATCCATCAGGAGACAGGGGAAGTGTCAAGTGGGGCTTCTGAGTTTATACAACCTAGCCTTGAAAGAAGGAGACACTTAAAAGTAGTTGGCGAAAGTACTAGGCCAAAAAAAGGCCTCATAACTGAAAAATTATTTGATTGGTGGGTCGGAAGAATATTAAATATATTTAAAGAAGAGCAATACATTAGGGTGGTAGTCAGAGATACATTAGGTCATACAAGCTATGCCGAATTCACCTTCGATAAGGTATCAGAATTATGCGGGACAAAAGAGTGGTTGGAAGAATATCTTTTTGAGGGTTCTTCTTTTGTATATTCAGTTTTTTCGGAACGCCATGAATCGGATGTAACTACTAGAAGCGCCATCGAGTTTCTGGCACCAACTTACTGGAGTAAGGAATTTGAGATGGCAGTTGAAATGGACTATTCCATTTCATTTTCAGAGACTTGGCGGGAAAATAACAGTGAATCTTAACATAAACGAGAACAATACATTAATTACGCACTGACTACTCTCAGTCATGAGTATTTTCAGATCCGTTAGTCTAAGCCCTCCAAAAGAATCGGAGTTGGAGATAGTCGTTTTTGGGCCGGGCTATGGAGAATCGGTCCTTCTTCACATACCGGGCGTCGGATGGGGGGTCATTGATTCATGTATTGTTAAAGATGGGCAAAAGAAGGTTGTTCCTGCACTAGAATATTTAGCTGAATTATACGGAGATAATCCTCCCGAACTAGCCTTTATAATTTTGACCCACCCTCATGAGGACCATTATGCTGGCATGGACAAAATGATTACAGAACACCCTGGCGGTGTTAGATTGATTTGCCGATATAACGGATTGGGACTCCCGGAACTATGTAAACTTCTTGTGGCCGAAAATATGTCCAATCGAATTGAATCCTCACCCGGACTTCTACGCGTGTTTCGGGCTATGGATGAGGCTGCAAATAAAGATAATGTGGCGGAGAGATATCTAGCAGAAATGACGGAAGTTATTAGCTCATCTGAAATTCAATTGCCAGGATTTACAGATGTAACTGTGAGGATGGTAGCTCTTTGCCCCTCAAGTCGAAGTATGACGGATTGGTTTGCTCAAATTACGAGTCTGTTTCCTGCACGAGGGGAAATTCAAAAATCTATTAGTCCTCGACTGCACAATCAAATATCGGCAGCACTTTACCTACAGTTTGGTCAAGTCCATGTTGTCTTTGGAGGGGACGTTGAGATAGGAAATGACTCAAGAACTGGATGGCAAGGAGTTATGAACGCTCCAGGCAGGCCTGACCTTGAGGCAAATTACGTTAAAGTCGCTCACCACGGTTCGGTAACAGGGTTTTATCCGCCTGCTTGGCAAGAACATGCAAAAAACAGCAAACCAATTGGAGTAATCACACCGTGGTCTCTTGCGAGCAACTCATTGCCCACCGGTGAGGATCTTAAACGACTGGCTACTTGGTGTGACCCTCTATATATAACACGCAGATCGAAAGCCAATAATGTTGGACCTAGTCAATCACGTGGAAAGGCGAAGAAGCGAATAAGCTGGGATGTTCGGTCTTGGCACGATGCACCGGAGCCGGAATTGCCACTGAATTTTTTAAGGGTGCGTTTTCTTCCCAATGGAGAAGTTACTGAGATAACATCTCCTTCGCCAACTCTCAGAATATCTAGAGGGATGACGGCGGCTACACCTAATAACTCAGGGTGAACAATGTAGGGGTCCTTATGGGCACCATCTACAAACGCGGCAACGTCTGGTGGATCAAGTATTCCCGGGACGGCAAGCCCATCCGGGAGTCCACCAGTAGCATCAAAGAGGCCGATGCCGAGCGGCTCCTGTAAAGGCCTGAGGGCGAGGACGAAAGGCTATTCTCGCTCCACCCTGGCCAGCCGGGCCGACCGACATCATCCGGCCCGGTTTTCCCCCGAAACCCTGCGCACCGCTGGCTCCTCGACAAAGAAAAGGGGTCAGGCCACTCGACCTAACCCCTTGATTTCTATGGTGGAGCTGAGGGGACTTGAACCCTCGACCTCACCTACAAGGTCAACCTGCTGACGGCGGGGACGAAGGTTACCCCCTCCCTCGGCCCCACGGAGTTCCACTAGGCCGTACACAAGGTCAGCCTACTGACGGCCTAGGCGATGCTACCCCACCCTCGGCGCCGCGGAGAGCTAGGAGGGCGGGGAGGAGGGTTGACCTGTTGGCAGCGCTGGCGATGGGCGCCCCTGCCCTCGGCACCGCGGAGAGCCACGAGGCCGTGCACAAGCTCAACCTGCTGACGGCGAGGGCGATGGTTGCCCCTGCCCTCGGCACCGCGGTGGTCCGGGTGGCCGTGCATGGGGTTAGGCTGGTAAGGGCGGGGGCGATGGCTGCCCTGCCCTCCGCACGTCCCGCGATCCACGAGGCCGTGCACAAGGTCAACGTGCTGGCGGCGCGGGCGATGGGGGAGCTGGGCGCGGTGGCAGTCATGCCGACGCCGGTGCTGGTGAGGATTGGGAGGGAGTACCAATGCTTGGACTACCAACTCGTGAGCCACCACTTCGAGGTTCCGCCTCACTGGGCCAACTTCCGGGTACGGGTTTTCGAAACATACAGGAATATTCTTCTGGCGAGGCAGGATTTTGTGTTGTACGGTAATTTGGCCTCAACGCAATTGCTAGTCCGCTCTGCGCGCCTCTGCCTGATGCCGAGGCAGGGCCTAACCAGGGGATACTCAGCCGTGACCAAAAAACTGACAACGGTACCCGCTGAAAGAATAGAGAAGAAAATTCTTGTGGTTAGAGATGAAAAGGTCATCCTCGACGCCGATATTGCTGCCCTGTATGGCGTTGAGACCCGCGTTCTCACCCAGGCAGTCAGACGTAACATTGACCGCTTTCCCCCTGATTTTATGTTTCAGCTTAGCAAAGAGGAATTTCAAGACTTGAAATCACAATCTGTGATCTCAAGTTCCGGTGGCTGGGGTGGGCGCAGATACCCGCCCTATGCTTTCACCGAGCAAGGGGTGGCCATGTTGTCAGGCGTTCTACGGAGTGAACAGGCGGTCCGGGTGAATATCGAAATAATGCGCGCCTTTGTCCGGCTCCGGGTGGTACTCAGCAGTCACAAAGAACTGAAGCGCAAGCTGTTCGCATTAGAGAAGAAGTACGACGCCCAGTTCAGGGTCGTGTTCGAGGCCATTAGGGAGTTGATGGCGCCTCCCGATTCAAAGACCAAAAGATTGATCGGCTTTCGCAAGGATGATGAGCCCGAGACCTAGTCCAAGGCCTAGACACAATAAAACCTGGAGCATAACAAGCCGACCGAGCCATAGGCCTCTTCAGCAGCTTCTGTGGCGGTGATGCCGACGCCGGTGCTGTTGAGGCTTGGCCGGGAGGTCGGGCGGTTGGACGCCGAGGTGGTGCGTGGGCAGCTCGAGGTGCCAGGGGAGTCGACGGGGTTCAGTTTGAGGGTGTTGGGGGAGTACCAGAATCTGTTGAGGGCGCGGCGGGGGTTATCCAGCGCCGCCAGAGCCCTCGATTCTCAATAGGTCACGATGTGGCCGGATTGGACCGCAATCGGTGGACGCTTTATAGCGGAATCAGTGGCCGGATTCAATCGGAATCGGTGGGTGCCATGCTTCGGAATCGGTGGCCGGTTTGGTCCGGAATACGCAGGGGTCGCGTTACCGAGTTACCATCAGCTATCCAGAACTTGCCGGACCGTTTGGAGCATATCATGGAATCGGTAGGGCTTGCCGATATAACCGGCCGCACCGCCTTCCAGGGAGTCCTTGACCTGACCATTGGCGGAATAACCGCTGGCGATGATGACCTTGACCTCCGGGTCGAACTCCCGCAGCATTCCCAAGGCCTTGTGGCCGCCCATGCCAGGCATCCCCAGATCAAGGATGATCAGGTCTATGCCGTCACCTTGTTCCCGGTAGATCTCCAAGGCCTCTTCGCCGCTGCTCGCCACCAGAACCGTGTAGCCGTAGCGCTTAAGGAAATCAGCGGCCACTTCCAGGATCGGCCGTTCATCGTCCACCACCAGGATAGTCTCGACCCCACCCTGAGTTTCTTCCGGGGTGCCGGTTGCCGCGTCAATGTCCGAGACCGTCGCCTCCAAAGCGGGCAGGTAAATGTTGAACACCGTCCCCGACCCGACCTCGCTGTAGCAAGTGATATGACCGCCGTGGCTCTTGACGATGCCGAACACCGTGGCCAGGCCAAGGCCGGTTCCCCGGCCCACGTCCTTGGTGGTGAAGAAGGGATCGTAAATGTGACTGAGTGTTTCCTGGTCCATGCCCAGTCCCGTGTCCGAGACCCGTAGCCAAACATACTGCCCCGGCTTGACCTCCATGTGTCCCCGGCAATACTCGTCCCCCAGAAAGACGTCCTCGGTCTCGATCAGCAGTTTACCGCCGTCGGGCATGGCGTCCACGGCGTTGGTCCCCAGGTTCATCAAAACCTGCTCCAACTGGGTGAAGTCGCCTTTGATTGCCTTCAGTTCATCCGACAGACGGAGTTCGATTTCGATCATCTTGGGTATCGTTCGCTCCAGCATGCCGGCGGTGTGAATCACCACCCGGTTCAGGCTCATCGGTTTGGACAGGGCCTCGACCTTGCGGCTGAAGGTCAGAATCTGCTGGACCAGGCTCTTGGCGCGCTCGGCGGCGTCCAGGACCCGCTCGAGTTCCCGCGGGCTGGGACGGCCGGCCCGGGCGTTGTCCAAGGCCAGTTCGGCGTAGCCCATCACCGCCGCCAGAATATTGTTGAAGTCGTGGGCGATGCCGCCGGCCAGGGTGCCGATCGCCTCCATTTTCTGGGCCTGCCTGAACTGGGCCTCGAGTCGCTTCCGGTCGGTGACGTCGGTCAGGTTGACCACCATTCCGGTCACCTCTCCGGACGGATCATCCCTGATGCAGGCCGCGCGGATGACGATGTCCAGGACCTCGCCCTCTTTGTTCAGCCGCCTAGTCTCGAGGCCGACCGGACGGCCGTGCTCGAAGAGTTGCTTGATCGTGTTGAGGGTCGCCTCTTGTTCCTCGTCGGGGACAAAGGGAATTCGCTCGCCCTTGAGTTCGTCCGAGGTCCAGCCGAAGGTCCGGGTGAACGCCGGGTTGACAAAGGACGTCGTTCCCTCCCGGTCATAGACCACCACTGGATCGGGACTGGCCTCCAGGATGGCCCGCAATCGCTCCTCGTTCTGACGAAGTGTTTCCTCGGCCCGCCGGCGCTCGGTGATGTCCACGAAGCTTTCCAGCAGAAGCTCGCGGCCGTCCTGGACGATTTTGACAACCGATTTCAAAATAGGAAAACGTTTACCGGAAACCGTCAGCAACTCGCGTTCCGAGTGTTCCACTTCTTGTTGAAGGTCAGCAACCGGGCACCGGCCCTTTTCCGCCGGACAAATATACTGATGACATACCTGGCCCACGACCTGCTCCCGGGAGCCCCCGATCATGTCCAACGCGGCGGAATTGGCCTCGACGATTATTTTGGTCTCGGGGTCGATGACCACGATCCCCGATGGGACTGATTCAAAGACGTTCTGGAGCCGCTTCTCGCTCTCCCTGAGCGCCTCTTCGGCCCGCAGGCGTTCGGTGACATTGTGCACCACGCCTCGAAAACCGATCGGCCGCCCCTCGGCGTCCTGAAGCAAGGACACCGAGGACTCGACGAAGGCCGTGGAGCCGTCACTCCGGGTGATTCGCCAATCAAGGGACTGGGCGGCCCGGCCGGTCCGGTAGACCCGGTTGAAGACTGCGAAGACCTTCCGGGCGTTTTCTTCATCGGAATAATGCCGGTAATTCATCCCCGTCATTTCGTCGCGGGTGTAACCCACGACGCGGCAGGCGGAATCATTGAAGAACGTTAAGTTCCCGGCCAGATCGACCTCGTAGTAGCCCTCCTGCATGTTCTCCAGGATGGCTTCGTATTGTCGTTCGCTTTCCTTGAGGGCCGCCTCTTTGCGTTTGCGCTCGGAGACGTCGCTGAACACGGACAGGAGGGCCGGCCGTCCCTGGTAAGTGAAGCGTCTGGCGCGGGCCTCGACCTCGACCGGCCGGCCGTCGACGCGGACGTATAGGTACTCCACGGTCGGCAGGACTTCGTCTCGTTTCTCGACCCGTTCGATCCTGTTGGTGGCGACTTGATGGTAGTCGGGATGGACGACCTCCCAGACGGTTTTCCCCAGCAATTCTTTCTGACCGGCCGCGCCCAGGACCGCCGCGGCGGCGGGGTTGGCGAACACGATCTTGGTGTCCTGGTAAACGAGCACGCAGTCGGGAGAGACCTCGACCAACCGGCGGTAACGGTCCTCGCTCTCCCGGAGCGCCTCTTCGGCCCGCTTGCCGGCGGTGATGTCCCGCAGGCTGGCCACCAGGCCCCGGGGCCGACCGTCTCGATCTCGATAACAGGCCCCGCTGAGACTGACCTCGATCACCTCGCCGGTCTTGGAGTACCGTCTTGTCTCGAAGCCGGACACCAGCTCTCCGGCCAGGACCTTGTCGATGAGTCGTTTGCTCTCGGCCAAGGTGTCCGGGGGCACGAAGTCAATTCTTTTTCCCAGGAGTTCGTCCGCCGTCCACCCGAAAAGCCGGGTGAAGGCCGGGTTGACGTAAGTGGCCCGGCCCTCCATGTCGTAGATCACGAAGGGGTCGGCGGCCGCCTCCATGGCCGACCGCAACCGCTCCTCACTGTCCCGGAGCGCCCCCTCGGCCCGCTTGTGCTCGGTGATATCCCGCCAGATTTGCAGTTTGGACATCGTGCCGTCGGCATTTTGCATGGGGGTGTCGATCAGATCGTAGATCCGGCCGCTTTTCGGTGCGGTCCACTCCCAATGTAATATCTTGCCGGCCAGGGTCTCTTCGTGCCGGCACCATTTACATTTCTCCTGGCGCTGGTGGAAGTACTGGTAGCACTTCTTCCCCTCGGGCGGCCCGTATTCCCTGATCAGTAACGGATTGACGTACTGGACATTGAAGTCACCGTCGACGATATTCACCCCGTCTTCCATGGAGTCCATGATCGCCAACAGCTGTTCGCTCTGTCGTCTGATCTCCTCCTCGGCCCGCTGGCGATCGGTGATGTCGCGCACCCAGACCTGGATGCCGGGCTCGCCTTCCAGGACAATGGCCCGGGCCCTGATCTCGCCGTCAAAGGAGGAGCCGTCCTTTTTCTGGAGTCTGACCTCGTAACGGGAGGGGGCCTCCTCGCCGCGCAGGCGCGCCTCGGCCCGGGTCCGGGTCAATTCCTGGTAGTCGGGATGGTAGACGCGCCAGTGATCGAGTCCGACGAGTTGGTTTTCCTCATAGCCCAGCATCTCGCACAGCCGAGAGTTGACAAAGACGATCCGGACGCCCTTTTGGACGAAAATGCCGTCAAAACTCTCCTCGACCAGGGTCTGGTAACGATTTTCACCCGACCCAAGGGCCTCTTCCGGCCGTTGGAGCTCGGCCGCCAGGTCCTCGAGTTGGGCCGTCTTCCGGCGCAGTTGATTGAGTTCTTCAATCAGCCGAGCCTTGGTCTTTGATTCATCTTTCATGGCCAGAACCCTTGACGTCTGGTTGGACATCCGGCCACGCGGCCGCCCCCGGACCCTGAGACGTCATCTCCGCCCAACCCTGGCCGATGGCCAGGGTCGGTCAACCGTTTCGGCCCTCGAGACGGCCCTCGGGGCCACGATCCAGATCAGGGGCCGGCCCCTGAATAACGGCAACCCCCCGAAATATTTGTAGGATAGCATATTTTTTCTATAATCACAAGATATGACCGCCTTGGCCGACAACAGTTCATACGCCCGGGGATATTATTGACGACTGGGGACCGACTCCCCGGCCCGGGGCCGAGAACGCCCCGAGGCCTCAACGTCCGGTCCAGAATCCCCGGGGGTCGAAGCGGCGGATCACGGCCAACTCTCGAGGCGAGGGCGGCGGTGTTTCCTCGAGGTCGGCCGCCACCTCGAGGTCCCAGCCGGTCTCGGCCCGGACCGTCTCCAATTCGACCCCGGGATGGAGAGCGGTCAACACGGCCCGCTCCGCCGGAAACTCGAACACCCCCAGAGCGGTGATCAACGCCTCGGGCCCGCCGCCCCTCAGCCCCTGGTCTCGTCGCCAGCCCGGAGTGTCACCGAAGCCGGGCGAGGTGACGTACGATACCCGCTCCACGAACCGGCGCCGCTGGTGGTCCATGATGACCATGAACCGTCCGGCCAGGGAGGCGATGTCCGCCCCGCCGCCGGACCCGGGCAGCCTGACGCCATCCTGCTTTGGATTGCCGACCCGGGTCGTGTTCAGGTTGCCCCGAACGTCCACCTCGGCCCCGCCGATAAACCCGAGGGTCACCCGGCCCGAGGCCAGATAACCCATGATCTCGATCATGGGGCAGCACCGGACGGCCCCGGACTGATTGGGGCAGTCGCCCATGGTGACAAAGGGGGCCGGGGCGGGGTCGTGGCGAATGACGCCGTTTTCGAACACCCCCACCGCCTCGGGCGCGTGGGTCGACTTGGCCAGCAGAAACGACAGCAGCGGCAGCCTCATGCCGACGAAGACGACGTCGTCGTTTCTGATCCGCCGGGCCGCGGCGGCGACCATGATCTCGGCCGGGGTGTAGTGGGAC
Organism: Pseudomonadota bacterium; assembly: GCA_018812395.1. Classification (GTDB taxonomy): domain Bacteria; phylum Desulfobacterota; class Desulfarculia; order Desulfarculales; family JAHJDS01; genus JAHJDS01. The sequence continues at coordinate 2,081 of JAHJDS010000204.1, read as the reverse complement.
ATGGCCTCCTCCAATCAGGCCTTGTGGCGCAGCACCCGGTGGTCGCCGAGGCGCATGGTGAACCGGGTCGAGTCGAAGAACTCCAGCAGCGGGATGATGTACTTGCGGGACAGGCCGGTCAGGTCCTTGAGGTCGCCGGCGGACATCTTCTCGTTTTGGGCGAAGAATTTCCGGACGTCGTCCTTGAGTCGGTCCATGACCCCGGCATCGTAGAACAACTCGGGCTTGACCTTGATCAGTTCGCCGGCCTCGACGGCCAGGCGTACCACGTCCCTGGCCCCAAGGTGTTGGGCGGCCACCTCCTTGAGATAGGGCGGGGCCAGGCCGGCCCGACGGTACAGGGCCAGGACCTCGTCCTTGGTCTGGGCCGTGCCGGCGCCCAGGCGCACCTCGTGGTCGGCCAGGCGGACCAGGTCCTTGTCCGCCGCGACGCGGCCTTCCTTGGTCAGGCGATCCAGGAGCCGGCCGAACAATTTCGGGTCCAGCTCCCGGTTCCGCCCGGCCAGCCGGGACCGGAGTTCCTCGCGCTTGATGCCGGCCTGCAGCGGATTTTGCCGGTGGAACCGGCGAAGAATGCCGGCCGCCTCGCTTCCCAGGTCATCGAGCGCCCCGGCGCCGACGTAGCGGTTCTTCTCGGCGTCGAAACGGACGATCCGGCCGCTCGACCGGAGGGGCTCGAGGACCTTGGTCAGCGGCCCCGGGGTCAGACCCAGCCGGCGGCCCAGGTCGTCCTGGCCAAGGCCGACCGGCCCGGCGTGGTCCAGGTGGTAGACCACGGCGAATTCCGGCTCAAGACCCCTCAACCGCTCCAGACCGGCCATGACGTCCGGGTTCCGGCGCTTGTGGATCGGCGGGGCCACGTCCAGGAACACGCCGCCGCCGATGGTGGTGATCGGCGACTCGGACCGCAGCACGAACCGGTCGCCGGGAAACACGGCCAGGGGCCCCGGGAGGCGGAGCTGGGCGAAGATTTCATCCCCCGGCTCGACCTGGTCCCGGTCAAGGAGAATGACCGTCACCAGTTGCTCGGCCGTGCCGGCGTGGAGCCGGACGCGCCGGCGGTGCTTGAGGGGCCGGGGCGCGCCGGGCAGGAGGCGAAAGTGGACGTCCAGCCGGGTCGAGGGGTACATCGAGTCCGGATCGGCCACGACCATGCCCCGGGCCAGGTCGCTCTTCTCCAGGCCCTGCAGATTGATCGCCGTCCGCTGACCGGCCCGGCCCTCGGTCACCTCCCGGCCGTGGACCTGGAGGCCCCGTATCCGGGATGAAATACCCTCGGGATAGACCGTCACCGGACGGCCGGTCTCGACGCTCCCCGACAGGGCCGTGCCGGTCAGGACCGTGCCGAACCCGCGCATGGTGAAGACCCGGTCCGCGGGCAGGCGGAAGGGACCCCAGTCCCGCTTGGGGCTGACCCGGGCCGCCAGATCGTCCAGGGCCTGCAGCAGGTCGCCCAGTCCCTGGCCGGTCTGGGCCGAAACGGGCATGATCGGCGCCCCGTCCAGGAAGGTGCCGGCCAGGTACGAGGCCACGTCCTCGGTCACCAGCTCCAGCCACTCCTCGTCCACCAGGTCGATTTTAGTCAGGACGACCAGACCCAGTTCGACCCCCAGAAGCGAGCAGATGTCCATGTGCTCCCGCGTCTGGGGCATGACCCCCTCGTCGGCGGCCACCACCAGGGCCACCAGGTCCACGCCCGACGCCCCGGCGACCATGTTCTTGACGAACCGCTCGTGGCCGGGCACGTCGACGATGCCCACCACCTGTCCGCTGGGCAGCTCCAGGCGGGCGAAACCCAGCTCGATGGTGATGCCCCGTTCCTTTTCTTCCTTGAGACGGTCGGTGTCGGTCCCGGTCAGGGCCTTGACCAGGGAGGTCTTGCCGTGATCGATGTGGCCGGCGGTGCCGAGGATGATCTGTTTCATTCGTCCTATTTAGCGCCCGGGCCGGGAGGGTGTCAAGTTATACCCCGGCTCGCGTCCGACGGAAGATCGGGTTGCCACAGACGCCGGCCGACCACCATCGTGACCCTAAAAAAATGCCGGAATCAGTCACGGCCGGGAACGCCCGCGGATGAGGTT
>JAHJDS010000203.1 GCA_018812395.1 Pseudomonadota bacterium | reverse complement strand
GGGACGGTCACATCGTAGACGGCGTCGTAAAAATCCAACTGGTCCCGATCCCGGCGATACAAGGATTATCCTCCTGAATTGGTTGATAATTTATATCATAAAACGCCCGGCATCGGGAAACTATTTTGCAACGCTCTCACAGCAGCAGGACAGACCGGAAGACGGAGAAAATGAATTACAATGGGCCAAGAGAAAGGGCTGGGAGAATTTGCCCGATCAATGCCCCGAGGTTCCGCGTGAAGATTTCATGTTCATTTTGTCTAGACTGGCAAAAAGCGGTTTAATAGTTAGGCAAACTATGGCTGCTTGGGACAATGACGCCCAGACGTATACAGTCACCGAAACGATGCGCAAGCTGATGGCCTTTTTAGATCAAGTAGATCAGGCTTGAATTATATCAATAATCATCCAGGTCGATCTGATCGCCGAATCTTTCCTGGCATTTGGCCCGCAAAAAATCAAGATCCTCCTCGGTCTCGCACTCGACCACCAGCTCCCGATCATCGAGCAGCTTGATCCGGCCCCGGCTCTCCAGGATGTCCGCCACCTGGTGCACGTCGATGGTCGCCCAACCCTTCATCCGCCTTAACAGTTCGTGGCCCCGCAGGGGCCGCTCGATGGTCAGGTCGATGTCCCGAAACTTGGCGTCCCAGCCGATGACCGCCGGCTGGACGATCACCGGCGACACCGGGTCGAACATTATGGCACAGCGTAGCCAGATCCGCGCCCGCTTCATCAGTCAACCTCCATCTCGAATCCAAGACCTCAAAATACCACGCCGGGCCTGGGTGTCAAGCCGCCTTGACAAACCGGGTTCAGGCCCGCAAGCTTAACCGGTCATCATTCTCAGCGGAGGATCGAATGGACGTTTTGGACGCCATGAAGGATCGACACAGCTGCCGGGCCTTCACCCGCCGGCCGGTCGAGCGGGAGATTATCGAGGAGCTGCTGCGTCTCAGCGGTCTGGCCCCGTCGGCCATCAATCTGCAGCCCTGGGAGTGCACTGTGGTCCTGGGCGAAGAACTGAGGCGCCTGGGCCGGAGCCTGCAAAAGACCCTCAAGGAGCGGCAGGCCACCTGCGGCCCGGAGGAACGAAAGCCCTTGGCCGAGGTCTTCGGCCGGCGCATGTCCGAGGCCGGCCAACGGATGGCCCCCTTGCTGGCCGAGATGGGGACCGACATCCCGACCTACGTCAATCAGGGGACGCTCGACTTTTACGGCGCGCCGGCCGGGCTGGTCTTCTACATCGACGCGGCCCATCCCGAACGTCGCCTGGTGGACGCCGGCATCCTGCTGGGATACTTGTTTGTGGCGGCCCGGGCGCTCGGCCTGGCCACGTGTCCCATCGGCCTGATCACCCAGTACGCGGATCAGATCTTCGACTTCCTCAATGTCCCGGCGGATAAGGTCATGGCCCTGGGCGTGGCCGTGGGTTATCCCGATGAATCGGCGCCGATCAACCGCCTGGTCACGCCCCGGGCGTTGATCGAGGAGTGGGTTAGGTGGTATTAATACCCCCAGTGGGTGTTTCAACCCACACCACACCCTAACCAAAAACGCTCAACCAGCCGCCACGGTCCCCCTGCAAGAAAACCTCCGGCTCATTCAGACCGGCGAAGAGGGCTGGGCCGGGACGAGCGACCATACTCGCAGGATAATGACCGACGTTATTGACGACATCCGGCCCGAGGTCGAGGACGAGGTCACGGCCGTGGCCCACGCCGGCGAGATGCCCGAGGTGGCCCGGGCCGAGGCCATGTTGTATCTGACCAAAGATCAGGCGGGTCCAGGGCTGACCTTAACGCCTCAAGAGGGCGCCGCCCTGGACCGGGCCACCATCCAGGCCTATTTACGGCTCCTGCGCCGGGACCTCAACTACCGGACTGTGGGCCGCCGCGCCTGGCGGGGGCTCAATCGGGCTGGGGCTAATTTGGGGCGTTTAACGGCTTTCATCAACCGCCGAGGGATAGCCTGTCCCCAGGGCTGGCTCCGGGAAATGGCTTCCCTGTTAGAAATTTTTTTAAGTAATGAAGAAGAGGCCCTGGCCGCCGGCCAGGCCTACAGCCTGATTCCGCCGGGTGATGACCTGCCACGGCTGGCCGACGGGCTGGGCCTGTCCCTGGAACCCTGGTCAAAGCTCGTGGCCGATTCCGCCAGGCGGCCCTGGCTCGATTTCGGCGAGGTGTGGTGGCTAAGTGTAATTGTCAAACAGGTTGTTTACGGTTTTCAGTCTGGAGACGGGCGGTTTGCCGTTGAGGGCGGTATGAGGACGGTGATGATTGTAGTACCTCAGCCAGGGGGCAAGATGATCCTGCCGCTCGGCCGACGATTC
>JAHJDS010000202.1 GCA_018812395.1 Pseudomonadota bacterium | reverse complement strand
TGGGCCCCTGTCCCATCCGTTTCGGCTGCGAAATTCAGGATTGAACAGGAACGACTATTCAACAAAACACGGCCGACTTAAAAAATTAGTCGGCCGGGTTTTATGTTCGCCAAGCGGGCCTTTAATCCGACTTCTCGCGGTCTGGCCGGTCGAGGACAAGCTCGATCTTCTTGGCGTTCTCGCCGCCCCGCAGGGTGGACACCAGGCCGCGGACCGTCTTGTCAAAAATATCCCGCACGAAAAACTTGATCGGTACCTTGCGGCCGTCGACCATCAGCACCACGTGCGGCGGATCGGACGGCCGGCGGACGCGCTCCAGGATCAGGTCGGCCAGGCGGGCAATGTCATCGGCCGGGACGAACGGCGCCTCCCCCAGGTCCGGTGGCCTGTCGCCGGTCACGGCCACGAGCAGGCTCGGGTCAGTGGTGATCAGTTTTTCGTGCTTTTCAGACCGAAAGACCTCGATGCGAGGTAGCTCGGAGGATTTGTAACCCTCGGCCAGGATCAGGTCGCAGTCGGCCAGAAAGGCCGTGGCCAAGGCCGTCGGGTCCACGTCCTCGCTCCCGGCCGCGGTTACCTGCACCCGGTCGGGGGCGTGCAGGATGGTCGCCGCAGCCCCGGCGGCCAGGTGGCGATCGGTGTCCTTGCCGGGATTGGCGGCGGTGTGGTGGGTGTGCTTGATGGTGCCGACCCGCAGGCCCCGGCCGGTGATTTCGCGGAGCAGGTTTTCGACCAGGGTGGTCTTGCCGCTGTCCGAATATCCGATGATGGCGATGATGGTCGGCATGGGGGTGATATACCACTATGCCGGGATTGACGCAAGTAAACTTCGTGGTCAGTCGGTCATGTCAGGCGGGGCGGTGCCGGTCCGTGACCGGCGGGCCCCGGGCCGCCGCGGTTCACCTTCAGCGGCGCGATCTAGGCCGCTTGAAATGGATGTCCACGTAATCGGCCGCCATGTCACAGGGATTCTTGATTGACTTGAGCCGCCAGAAGCGCCGGCGGCCGGTGATCCGAAACAGCATCCGGCCCCGGCGGACACAGGGTCGGGCTTTGTTGATGTGATACACCCTGGTGACGATGGTCCCCACGAACACGAACGACCGTCGATCCAGGCGCTCGATCCGGCCGCGCATCCGGACATAATCGTTTTTTTTCTTCCCCCGCCTGCCCCGCTGATAGGCTGACACGTGGAGGGTCCCGTCCTTGTCGAAGACGCGGGCGATCCCGAAGCGCGTCCAGCTTATCCACTGCAGGCTGAACAAATGACGGCCGAGCAGGAGTTTTTTGGCCTGCGGGCTGGTGACGATGGTCTTGGCCTGGGCCGTGCCGGCCAGGACGAAAAATCCGGCCAGCAGGAACGGCAGGATGGCGATTCGCGCGCGCATGACCCCCTCCAAACTATTGGGGAATATTATTGTCGTCGCGGCCGTACGGCCCTTTGTGTCGTATGCGGTCCGTTTCAGAGGTGACATGAGGATGTATAGGAGAGCGTTGCAAAACGCTCTCAGACCCGGGACATGGACGTCCCGGCAAATCGCGAAGGTTTTTTAGCCGTAGCGATTTGAAGGACTTACAAAAACCACGCTTTTTGTAAGTCCGTGGTTGCAAAAGTCAGGACGACTTTTGCAACGCTCTCATAGATTATGGCATCATGCCCCTGGGGAGGCAAGGCATTGGCCTCACGCCGGGTTGGGCCGGGCGGCCAGGAACCAGAGGGTGTAGACCAGGACCCACAGGGCGATGAGGGCCATCAAGCTGAAGAAGAAGGCCGCGATTTTTAAGTCCTTGGACGATCCGATCCGGACGTTGCTTTGCTTCAGGCTCAGGAACTTGGCCGCCTCCCGGCCGGCGGTGTCCAGGTATATGCCGCCGGCGATCAGTGACACGTACGGCCACCAGTGATTGTTGATGAGCATCAGGATGCCGGCCAGGATCAGGGTCCAGAGTACGAAAAAATCCCAGCGGGCGGTGTTTTGTTCGGCGCGCTGGAAAATTTCGTCCGTGTGATCGCCCTTTTCCTGGAGGCCCAGTTTCTGGGCCAGCGGAAAGTTGACGGCCGAGACCATCTGACCCAGCCAGCCGAAGGTCCCGAATGCAAGGCACACAATGCCCAAGGTTATTCGCATGGTGGCCTCCTGGTGATTTGCGGCCTATCGACAGCTTGAATCGTTTATTGACGTAATTGGGGAGCCTAGCACCACCTTAATAGACTTTGTCTAAAGGAACAAGATTCTCTATCGATGCGGGAGGTCTTCTCCCAACCCCCCGCGCCCCCCCAGGGGCAGAGGGGCTTCCTCGTCGAAGCCCCTCTGCACTCCCCCGCCGCTTAGGGGATTTCGCTCCCCTAAGTGTAATTGTCAAACAGGTTGTTTACGGTTTTCAGTCTGGAGACGGGCGGTTTGCCGTTGAGGGCGGTATGAGGACGGTGATGATTGTAGTACCTCAGCCAGGGGGCAAGATGATCCTGCCGCTCGGCCGACGATTC
>JAHJDS010000201.1 GCA_018812395.1 Pseudomonadota bacterium | reverse complement strand
GTCCTGGCCGTGGCCGTGGCCGTGTCCAACCTGGGCGTCGGATTCATCTCGCCCCTGTTGCCGATCTACGCCAAGATGCTGGGCGCCGGCGGCTTCCTGATCGGCCTGATCTTCTCGTCCTTTTCCATCGCCCGGGTGTTGTTCATGCCCCTGGCCGGGGCCGCCTCGGATCGCTACGGGCGCAAGACGTTTATCATGGTCGGGCTTTTTTTCTACGCCGTGTGTTCGGCCGGCTACATCTTCGCCACCCAGGCCTGGTCCCTGGTCGGGATCCGCTTTTTCCAGGGCATGGCCTCGGCCCTGATCTTCCCCATCGCCATGGCCGCCATCGCCGATCTGACCCCTCCGGATAAGGCCGGAACCGTGGTCGGTTCCTTCCACGCCCCGATCTACATCGGCCTGGGCTTCGGCCCGTTGCTGGGGGGGGTCGTCGCCGAATGGATCAGCATCGAGGCCAACTTCATCGTCATGGGGCTGATGAGCCTGGCCGCCCTGATCGTGGTGGCGGCGCTGATGCCGCGCATCGGCGAGCGCCGGAAGAGGAGCCCGGTCAGGATCGGATCGTGGGCCATGCTGGCCGACGGCACCTTCCGGTCCATCTTCATCCTGCGCTTCGCCCAGTCGGTGGGCCTGGGGGTGATGACCGCCTTTCTGCCGCTCTTGGGCCATCTCATGGGCCTGTCCATCGCCACCTTGGGGTTGGGCGTGGCCATCAAGATCCTGACCGCCGCCTTCCTGATGCGCCCCATGGGCAAGCTCGCCGACCGCCGGAACCGGGTATTCCTGAGCGCCGCGGGATCGACGATGTGCATGGCCACCCTCTTCGCGTCCGCCCTGGTCACGGAGGTCATCGGGTTTTTCACGGTCTGCGTGCTGTGGGGCGTGGCCAGCGCCGTGAGCGTACCGGCCCTGACCGCCCTGGTCATCGCCCGCGGCAAGACGCTGGAGGCCGGCATGGGCCGGGCCATGGGTCTGTTCAACCTGGCCCTGTCGGCCGGCATCGCCATCGGCCCCATCACCCTGGGCGGGTTCTACGACCTGATGAAGCCCGAGGGCGCCTTCCTGGCCGCGGGAGGCGTGATGATGATCGGGATAACCTTTTTCCTGGTCTCGACCAGACGTCGCAACGCTCCGGCCGTGGTGACGCCGGAGGTTCCGTAGGCGGCTGACTCACCCCCCCCCATGTCTTGAAGAGACAGATTCGGCCAAAAGTCTGGCCCCCCCCGGGACCTTGACCGTCATTCCACCAAGGCCCGGTCAAGGTCCTTGTCAACTCCGGGACCTGACGGGGTGATGGTCCGGCCGATCCATCGAGCCCGGAGACGCCTCGCCTCGATCAAGAACAGATAGTCCAACAATCGCCCGATCTCACCGGCCTTTTTTCCCGTCGGCCCGGCCCGGCATTTGTAACTTGTCGGCAAATTGTCCGGCCTGGGCGGGATCATCCGGTTCATCATCATCCAGGACCCACGGCGGCCGCGCCCGGGTCCATAGCCTACCCGGCCACGGATCGATCTTCCTGTTTTCGTCCCCCCCCCCCCGGTCACAACGGGCGTTTGACCGGCGTCTATATTCATGTTAGGTTTTTCATCCAAACCGCCACAGGAGCCAACCATGTCCGTCGATCCGAACTTGCTCGCCCCCTGCGGCTTGTACTGCGGCGTGTGCGGGGTCTACGTCGCCTGCCGGGATGGGAATGAAAAATTCAAGGAAAAACTGAGCCACGTCTACGGCGTGCCACCAGAAGAGGTCAACTGCCTGGGCTGCATGTCGGACACCCGGTGGAAGTTCTGCCGGCAGTGCCTCATCCGGAACTGCGTCGCGGAAAAGGGTTACGTCGGCTGCCACGAGTGTGACGACTGGCCCTGCCCCTACATCGACAACTTCCCGATCGAGGTCGGCAAGAAGGTCATTTTGAGGGCCATCCCCCAGTGGCGCGAGATGGGCACCGAGGGGTGGGTCGAGGCCGAGGAAAAGAGATACGTCTGCCCCGAGTGCGGCTGCGTCCTCTTTCGGGGGTCCAAGCGCTGCCGGCAGTGCAAGACCCCGGTGGACCTGGATTGAGCCGCCCCGCCCGGCTCTCCTGAACGGAGGGGCGGCCTGGTCTCGTTGATCGGTGGTGTGGCTATTGCCGCGGTGGGGCCCGCCGGACCCATCTCTTCACGATTTTCCCGGTGGCCGTGCCGAAGGTGTAGTACGTCCCGTCCACCAGCCCGAGCGTATAGAACCTCTGGTCCGCAGACAGGCCGGCCTTGAATCCGGGGCCGGGGCGGTTGTTCCTCCAGAAAAAGTGGGACACGGTCCGCCGGATGCGGCTCCGGTCACGCAGCAGATCGCCCACCGAGTATTCACGAAAGACCCGGCCGTCGCGCCAAAAGGCGAGCGCCAGATTGGCCAGGCCCGCCCTTAGCCTGGCCCACGGCCCGCGGAGGATGAAGGTCCGGCCGTCGTCGAGCAGGACCATCTGGCCGAGAAAGGCGTAGAAATCCACCTTCCAGAGCAGGCGTCCGGTGTCGGTCCGCCGGGCCGTCCCGCCCGAGAGTCCCATGGTCAACTCGACCAGGCCCCGGGGCGATCGTTTGACGTAGGGCCTCGGTCGGGCCGGGGTGTCGGCCGCGGCCGGCCAGGCGACCAGCACCATCAGCCCCAGCGCCACGACCCCGGCCAAAGGTTTTCGTCCGATCGACATCAGCCGTCTCCTTAATCCCGCGGTGGAATCTTGATCGTAACACAACCCCGGCTCAGCGGCATTGGCTAAACCGCCCGGGACGGGGCGGGTTTGGTCAACTCCGCCATCGGAAGGGTTACGGCCGACTGAATTGGACGAGGAGAAGTGGGTGCCGGGTCAGGGGAGTCACCCCGGGATCGGGTTTTGGGTCGAGGCGCCCCCGGTAAGGTCCAGACCCGGCCCTGACCGGCGATATTTAGCGGTGGCAGTGACAAAGGGCCCGGGCCAGGCACTCGGTCAGGCGGGGCCGGGGCCTGACGTCATTTGGGGGGCGGTTGATATCATCCGGCCGCGGCGTGGCGGTATGTTTCGTGCTCGTGGATTTGACGGCGGCGTCCGGTCGTCGGGTCGCGCCAAAACGGACCCGACCGGCAGGAACTCGATCGCCGCGAGGCGGCAAGTAGAAAACCATCACCGGTAGTTCATGCTCCATCTTCTCTCCCTCCAGAGGACCGGGCCGGGACGCGGCCAGCCTTACCCTATATGTCGTCGCCAGGAGGGGCGGGGTTACGTTGACGTCGCTTTTCGGGGGGACTTTTACCGCACTTCCGGTCCGCGGCCGGTCCGGAAGGGCAAGGGTGGCCGTCATTCCCGGCGCCGGGCCATGGCCGGTCGTTACGCGGCCGAAGGCGCGGCGGTGGTCGTGTTGTCGGGGATCGCCGATCAGATCAATGGCGGCGGCCGCCGCGCCCTGGTTTCCCCTCGGGGGTGGCGGCCGGCCGGCGTTTTTCCTGGACCGTGAAGGGACTGACGGACCGCCGTTCATGCCCGGACGATCCGCCGCTCGCCCAGGGGCGCCAAGGCCCGCCCCTGGGGCCGGCTCAGGCCAGGTCGGAATGATAGGCCTGCAGGCTCTTGGTCTCCGCCTCCTTAGCCCGCCGGGCGGCGATGCCCTTGGCCGCGGCCACGGCCGCCGCGGTGGTGGTGAGGTACGGGATCCGGTGTTTGATGGCCGCCTTGCGGATGTAGGAGTCGTCCTCGGCGCCGCGCTTGCCCCGGGGGGTGTTGATGACCAGTTGAATCTCGGCGTTCTTGATGGCGTCGGTGATGTTGGGCCGTCCCCCCTGATGGATCTTGAATATCTTCTCGGACCCCACGCCGTTGTCGGCCAGGTAGGCGTGCAGGCCGTCGGTGGCCATGATGGTGAAGCCCAGGTCCAAAAACCGCCGGGCCGCCTCCAGGGCCCCGGGGCGGTCCCGCTCGGCCACGGTGATCAGGACCGCGCCCTTCTCGGGCAGCCGCTGCTGGGCCGCGTCCTGGGCCTTGTAATAGGCCAGGCCATAGCTGTCGGCCAGGCCCAGGACCTCGCCGGTGGACCGCATCTCCGGACCCAGGACCGGGTCCACCTCGGGGAACATGTTGAACGGGAAGACCGCCTCCTTGACTCCGAAGTGGGGCACGAGCCGGCGCTTGAGCCCCAGGTCGCTGAGCTTCTGGCCCAGCATAACCTGGGTCGCCAGCCGGGCCATGGGGATGTTGCAGACCTTGCTCACCAGGGGCACGGTCCGGCTGGCCCGGGGGTTGGCCTCGAGGACGTAGACGATGTCGTCGGCGATGGCGTACTGGATGTTCATCAGGCCGACCACCCCCAGTTCGACGGCGATCTTGCGGGTGTATTCCTCGATGGTGTCGATGTGTTTTTGGGGAATGCTCACCGGCGGGATGACGCAGGCCGAGTCCCCGGAGTGCACCCCGGCCAGCTCGATGTGCTCCATCACCGCCGGGACAAAGGCGTCGGTCCCGTCGGCGATGGCGTCGGCCTCGGCCTCGATGGCATTTTCGAGGAACTTGTCGATCAGGATCGGTCGCTCGGGGGAGACCTCGACCGCGGCGGCCATGTACTCCCGCAGCATCTCCTGGTCGTAGACGATCTCCATGCCCCGGCCGCCCAGGACGTACGAGGGCCGGACGATCAGGGGATAGCCGATGCGCTCGGCCGCGGCCAGGGCCTCCTCCATGGTCGAGGCCATGTCCGAGACGGGCTCGGGGATGCCCAGCTTGCGCATCATCTGGCGGAAACGGTCCCGGTCCTCGGCCAGGTCGATCATCTCCGGCGAGGTGCCCAGGATCTTGACCCCGGCCTCGGCCAGCTCTTTGGCGATGTTCAGCGGAGTTTGGCCGCCGAACTGGACGATCACCCCTTCGGGCTGCTCCTTCTCGTATATTTGCAACACGTCCTCGACGGTCAGCGGCTCGAAGTAGAGCTTGTCCGACGTGTCGTAGTCGGTGGACACGGTCTCGGGGTTGCAGTTGACCATGATCGAGGAGAAGCCCTCGTCCCGGATGGCGAAGGCGGCGTGGACGCAGCAGTAGTCGAACTCGATCCCCTGGCCGATCCGGTTCGGCCCGCCGCCCAGAACCATGATCTTGCGGCCCGGGGCGGCCTCGTCGGCGTCCGGGGCGTTGTAGGTCGAGTAGTAGTAGGCCGCGTCCTCGACGCCGCTGACCGGCACGGCGTGCCAGCCCTCGACCACCCCCAGGCCGGTTCGTTTATCCCGGATTTCCTTTTCCGTGACGCCCAGGATCTGGGCCAGGTACCGATCGGCGAAGCCGTCCTTCTTGGCCTGGATCAGCAGGTCGTCCGGGGGCGGCCCGCCCCGGTGGGCCAGAATCTTCTCCTCCAGGTCGACCAGTTCCTTCATCTGCTCGATGAACCAACCCTTGATGTGGGTCCGGGCGTGGAGTTCGTCGAGGTCGGCCCCCTTCCGCAACGCCTCGTACATGATGAACTGGCGCTCGCTGGAGGGCTCCCACAGCATCTGCATCAGATCGTCCAGGCTCCGCTCGTGGAAGTCCTTGACGAATCCCAGACCGTAACGCCCCTTTTCCAGGGAGCGGATGGCCTTCTGGAAGGCCTCCTTGTAGGTCTTGCCCAGGCTCATGACCTCGCCCACGGCCCGCATCTGGGTGCCCAGCTTGTCCTCGACGCCCCGGAACTTCTCGAAGGCCCACCGGGAGAACTTGACCACCACGTAGTCGCCCGAGGGGGTGTATTTTTCGAGGGTGCCGTCGCGCCAGTAGGGGATTTCGTCCATGGTGAGTCCGCCGGCCAGGAGCGACGACACGAAGGCGATGGGGAAGCCCGTGGCCT
>JAHJDS010000200.1 GCA_018812395.1 Pseudomonadota bacterium | reverse complement strand
GGCCGTCCTCGGTGGGGACGTGGGGCTGCTCGACGAAGTCGCAATAGGCCAGCATCCCGGCCATCTCGACGACGCGCTTCAATTGAATTTCCCCCCACCGGCCGCGGACCGCGGGCGTGCGCAGGGCCTGGACCAGGCGGGCGGTCTCGTCTCGCAATTCGCCCTGGGTCAGGGCCAGAGTCTTGACCTGCTCCTTGAGGGTCGAATAGGCCTCGACCCGGGCCGTCTCCAGTTCCCGCAGCTTGACGTCCACCTTGTCCAGGGTCTCCTTGACCGGGACGACCAACTGGCCGATGGCCTTTTGACGGGACTGGAGGTCGGTCTGGGCGCCTTCCTGGAACTTTTCGAGCGTGGCCTTGGCCAGCTCCAGGAAGGACTGGTTGTTGCTCCGGAGGGCCTCGGCGGACAGGGCCCGGAAGGCGTCGGACAGTCTGGCCCGCGCCTCGTCGATCAGGGCCAGCTTTTCTTGGGCCGCCCGGCGTTCGTCGTCGAGGCGGGTGGTCAGTTCGCGGTGGAGGGCCTTGGATTCGGCCAATTCGGCGGACAGGGCGGCCAGTTGCTCTTCCAGGCCCGGCACTCGGGCCGCCTGGGCCTGGGCCGTGGCCCGCTGCCCGACCTCGGCGGTCAGCCGGTCCTGGAGGTTTTGGAGGGAGTCCTGGGCTCGCTCCAGGGCGGCCGTCAAATGGCGGGCTTGTTCGGCCTTGGCCTCGAGTTGTTCGCTCAGGCGGCTCATCTGGCCCCGACACCACAACCAGACGGCCAGGCCGCTGACCAGGGCCCCGCCGAGAATCAGGCCGATCAGTTCTTCCAGGGACATCACTCACCTCCGAGCCGGGCCGCCCGGACCTCGGCCCAAACCTGGCCCCATGATGACCCCTCGCCGGGCGGCCGTCAAGCCCGCCCCCCCCGCCCCTGCCGGGCCAAAAAAAGAAACGGCCGGGGGACCCGGCCGTTTCCTCGTCGGATGATCCGTGGGTCCGAGCGTTACTTGAGCTTGCGGACAATGATCTTGGGTGGATTGACCACCTCGCCGTTGCGGAACAACATGATCCGCATGGTCACCTCGGTGTCGGCCTTGACGACGATGGTGAATTTCTGGTCACGGTAGCGCTTGTTGAACGGCGTCCGGCCCGGCCGCATTCCCCCGTCCTGGCGGGTCATCTCCTGGACCAGCACCCGGTGGGTGCCGGGGGTCAGGGGGAGGCTGACCGTCTTCAGCGCGGTCCGCTTCCGCCAGGGGGTGGTCCCGGCCAGCTTGTCGTCGATATAGACGGCGAAGCGGCGGAGGTAGTCGGCCCCTCTCTTGACCGAGGCCTCCTGAGTCTCGAACCGGAACACGGCCTTGCCCGGGGCCGGTTGGGGCTTGATCGGCCGGGGTCCCCGGACCATCTGCCGGGCCCGCTCGTAGTCGGCCTTGGCCAGATCCTGCCGGCCCAAGCGGACGTAGGCGGAGGCCCGGAATCGATAGGTGGCCACCATCGGCGCCAGGGCCAGGGACTTGGTGTAGTCGCGCACGGCCGGCTTGTATTTACCCCAGGCGGCGTAGACTTGCCCCCGGCCGCGCCAGAAGCCGTAGTTGCGGGGCTTGAGGCGAATGGCCCGGGAGTAGTCCGCCGCGGCCAGCCTGAACATCCGCATCTGTCGGTAGGCGTAGCCCCGGTTGGCGTAGGCCAGGGCGTAACGGGGATTCAAGCGGAGGGCCCGGCCGTAATCGATCACCGCCTGGGGATAATTGCCCCAGCGCCCCCGGGCCACGGCCAGGTTGTTCCAGGCCACCGCCAAGGTCGGGTCGGCGGCGACCGCCCTCTGGTAGTAGGCCACTTTCCGGCGCAGGTCCTTGGCCTTGAATCCCAGGGTCAACCAGTGCTTGGCCCGGGCTCGGTCCGGCGCGGCGGCCGCTATCGTGGCCAGTCCGGCCGGATTGAGCAGCAGTCCCGCCGTCACGGCCAGGCAGATCGACCCGACAAAAACCTTGGTTCGTACCCTCATGCCTCTACTCCGCATATAGGTTGCCACCTGTCTGCCGCCTTATTTCGGCCTCGACCTCTCCCGGCCGGTTGGTCGCTCCGGTGCCTGGGCCTGGGTTCGTGGCCAGACGGCGGTAGGTGTCCATGTCCTGCCGGGCCGCGTCCTTGTGCCCCAGGGCCAGTTGAATGAAGGCCCGGGTGCGAAGCGCCGCCGCGAATCGAGGCGAGATATCGAGCGCCCGGTTCACGTCGGCCATGGCCCGCGGGTAATCCTTGAGTTCATAATAGGCTATCGCCCGCAAGTTGTACAGCCTGGCGTTGTCCGACTCCAGAACCATCGCCCGGGTGTAGTCGGACGCGGCCGCCCCGAACTTTTTCAGCCGGCGATAGGCGTAGGCCCGCCTCAGATAGGGCGCCGTCAAGCGGGGCCGGAGCCCAATGACCCGGCCGAGGTCGCCGACGGCCCGGTCGAATCGTCCCAGGGCGGCCCAGCTCTTGCCCCGCAGGTAGTAGGCCTGATGCCACCGGGGCCGGGCGATGATGGCCGTCGTGAAATCGGCGATGGCCGCCGTGTAGCGCCCCAGCCAAAAAGCGCACTTGCCCCGAAAGTAATACAGGGCCACCTGCTTGGGGTTGAGGCTCAGCGATCGGGACAGATCGTCGTGGGCCAGCCGGTGGTTGCGGTGATGATAGTAGATCAGGCCCCGGTTGGCCCAGGGCAGATACCAGGTCGGATCGGCGCTGACGGCCTTGGTGTACCACACGATCTTGTCCGCCACCTCCCGGGCCTTGACCCCCTGATGGTTGTAGCGTCGGGCCAGGGACCGGTCGTGTCGCGGCCCCGGGGTCGGGGCGGCCTTGGTCGGGGCGGCGGGGGTGGGCCTGGTCGGGGTGGCCGGTTTGGCCGCGAACGGTTTGGTCGCGGGCCCCGGGGGCGAAGGTTTGGCCAACGGCCGGGTCCGGGGAACGGCTTTGGGCTTGGCCTGGCGCCCCGGGCCGAGGACCTCTTCGGTCACGGCCAAAAGCGGCCCGGTCCAGGGTAGACCCTGATAGGCCATGGCCGGCCCGGCCAGGGTAATCATGAAAATGGTCATTGCCAGGCGAGTTGTGGCCGGCATCAGTCATTCCTCGAGAGGGTCGGCGCATCGTGGCCATACATTTCCGGCGACCTGAAACTTCAGTTTACAATTCCGGCTCAGACCGAAGCAAGGTGTTTGCGCGGCCCGGTTCGGGCCGACCGGGAGGGGTGGTGTGTAATTTTTTAACGGACGCTGGCGGACCGGGCCGGACTGCCGTATAATTATTACTCAGATAACCGGCCGGCCTGGGACCGGCTCGGGGCGGGCGGGCGATATTTCCGGCCCGTAATGGGCTAAAATGTTAAGGAGTTATACCCGGTGGGGTGTCGGCTCCCCGCCGGCGTGGCACGGCCGTTGCCTCACCCCAGGGGCGTTGGTCAACCAGACCCACAAAAACGCCATCTTGGCACAGGAGGCAAAAGATGAAAAAGTTAGCCCTCTCCATGGTCGTCGGCGGTCTGGCCGCCGCCGTGGCCGTTCCGGCCCTGGCCACGACCACCACGGCCCCCCCGGCCAGCCTGACCTACGCCCGGGCCGCCTCGACCGGCGACGCGGCCGCGCCCGGCTATGCCCGATTCAAGGCCCGCCGGGACCTGTGGCTGAAAGTTCGGGCCGACTGGAAGAAACACCGGAAAGGCATGTGGCCCCTCAAGCGCCAGGCCAGGATCCTGGGCCTCGAACTCAAGATCCTGATGCTCCGGGAAAAGACCGACCAGCGGGCCATCATGGCCAAGGTCAAGCAGATCGCTGACCTGAAGGGCAAGATCATGACCAAGCGGATCTTTTTCCGGTTGGCCATGAAGAAGAAATACCCCGAACTCGGCCGGGCCTTTGGCCGCGGGTGGCGGGGCCACCGCGGCTTCCGTTCGGGCGGGCCGTGCTTCCGCCGCGGCGGCGGTCCCGGCTGGCGGGGCCACCGTGGCTACCGTGGCCGTGGCTTCCGTGGGGGTCCCGGTCCGATGGGTCCGATGGGTCCCCGGACGAGGTAACCATTCTCTGACCTGAACCATTGCCGCGTCGGCGGGGCCGCAGCCCGGTCCCCCGGCGCGGCGATTGGTTTTAACGGGGGCGGGGAAGGTGAAGGTCGAACGTCGGCGCAAAAGACTCTTGCCGGCGGTGACCCTGATCGCCGTGGTGGTGGTCCTGCTGGTCATCACCGCGGTGACGACCCAACGCAACCTGGACCGCTCCCGGACGTCCATGGAGCGCAGCCTGACCCGTGAGGGCCGGGCCCTGATCACCGGGCTCGAGGCCGGCACCCGGGCCGGATTGAGGCGGCACTCCTGGCAGCGACTGGCCCTGATCCACCTGGTCGAGGAGATGGGCCGGGACAAGTCCATCAGGTCCATCGTCATCTTCAACCGTCGCGGCCTGGTCCTGGCCCATTCGAACCCCCGCTACAACGGGCACACCCTGGTGATCAACGACGGCCTATTCCAGAAGCCGTCGGACTTCTTCGTCAAGGCGCCCCGGGGACTGGCCCGGACCTTTGCCGACAACGTGTTCTACGTCGGCCGCCCTTTTCGGCCGCTGTTCATCTTCGGCGGACGGGGGAGGATGCACCCGGGGATGATGCACCGCCCGGGCGAGGGACGCCCGGGCCGTGACGTGGGGCCTTTGCGCTCGCCGCTGTATTGCCTGGTCGGCCTGAGCACCGCCGCGTACGAGGCGGCCCGGGCGGCGGACATCCGTCACGCCCTGTTGATGGGCGGCATCCTGTTCGTGGTCGGCCTGGCGGTCCTTTATTTCATCTTCGTCATCCAGAACTCGCGGTTGGTGGAACGGACCCTGCGGGAGCTGGAGAGCTATACCCAGTTGGTGGTGGACAACGTGCCCGAAGGGCTGATCACCACCGACCCCGGCGGCCGGGTCGTCTCGGCCAACGCCCGGGCCGAGGCCATGCTCGGCCTGAAGGGCAAGGGCCTGCTGGGCCGCCCGCTGAGCGAACTGTTCACCGCCGCGGCCCCGTTCGTGGACCGCGTCCTGGGGTCGGGCCAGGTCGTGGCCGAAAAGGAGACCCAGTGCCGCTGCGCCGACGGCCGGATTCTGCCCGTGGCCGTCAGCGCCGCGCCCATCAAGGGGGCCGAGGGCAAGCGGTTGGGGGCGGTCTTCGCCCTCCGGGACCTGAGCGAGGTGGCCCTGCTGCGGGAGGAACTGTCCCGCAGTCAGCGCCTGGCCGCCCTGGGCGAACTGGCCGCCGGCGTGGCCCACGAGATACGCAACCCCTTGAGCGCCATTCGGGGCCTGGTGCTGTTTCTCAAGAACAAATTTCGGCCGGAGTCGTCCGAGGCCGAATACGCGGGGGTGGTCGTCAGCGAGGTGGACCGCATGGGCCGGGTCATCGGC
>JAHJDS010000199.1 GCA_018812395.1 Pseudomonadota bacterium | reverse complement strand
TCTTGTTCGCGGCCTGCGCCCCGTCGGTGGACAGCCTGACCGGCCTGCCCCAGACCGGCCGTCCCCTGGCCCAACCGGCCACCCCCGGAGCGATGACGATGCCCGGTCAGGGCTGGCGGCGGGGAGTAATGGCCTATCGGGTGGCCATGGGATTGCGGCAACGGCGTCGGGTGCCGGTCCTGCTGTTTTTCTTTCGCCCGGATTGCCCCTACTGCCGGTCCCTACTGGCTCGGTATTTCCACCAACCCGAGTTCCTGCGGGGCACGGCCGGAATTATCAAGGTGATGGTCAACACCCGCGGCTCGCCGGCGGAGCAGGCCCTGACCGACCGACTCCGAATCAGCGGCACGCCCACGATCCTGGTCTATCCCGGCCGGGGCCGCCGGCCTCGGGAGGTGATCATCATTTACCAGGCCGGGAATAAGATCCGCCGCAAGCCCATGGCCCGGGTCATCGCCGAGATCAGGCGCAAGGCCTTCGGCCGATGAGAACCGGTCCCGCCGGATCGACAAGTTACAGGGAATCAATTAGCTGTTGGATCTGATATCCGGCGGCGTCCGACGGCCCTTTTTTTCAAGCCGGCGGACGCCGCCGTTAACTATTGACGGTGGTCCGTAAGCGGCTCAGCCGAAGGTCACCGCGTCCGAGTTGCCCACGTAGAGCTTGCTCATCGAGCCTTCCATGCCCCGGCCGCCGACCACCGGGTAGCCCAGCTTCTTCATGTAGGCCACCGCCGGCAGACCGGTGCAGTGGTTGGACGCCACCTTCTTAAACTTGTACTGGGCCATGCCCCGAATCCAGGCCGCCTGCGGGGGCTTAAGCGGTCCGAAGGGGGCGATGTGCAGGCCGCCGTACAGACCGTACATCTTGTCCCCGCCCTTGATGTTCTTTTGGGCGAAGTCGGCGTACTTGAGGATGGTCTGGTGACAGCAACCGGTGATCAGCACCAGCCCCTTGTCCTTGACATTGAAGTAGAGCGACTGCTCGCCCCGGATCTTGAGGATTATCGGGATGTCGAAGACCGACAGGGCCGCCCCGTCAAACAGCTTGTGCACGCCGCTCTTCTTCATGACCATGAGCTTGCCCTGGTGCTTGACGTTAGTCACGGCGCTGGCCTTGGTGAAGCTCTTCCCGGCCATGAACTGTCTGGCCTGGGGCCGGAAGGTCTCGGGAATGACCATCGTCACCTTGGGGTTGAGCCTAAGCGTGGCCTCGAGGCCGAAGAAGTGATCCAGGTGCTCGTGGGACACGATGAAGTAGTCGATCTTGTTCTGTTTGAGCAGCTTGTCCACCCCGGTCATCTGATAGCGCCAGGCCATGTAGGCCGGGTTCCAGCCGGTGTCCAGCAGGATCCTCTTGACCTTTCCATCGAGCAGAGTCACCTCGATCAAGGACGAACTGCCGGCCCCGTTGTTCAAATCAGAAGGCATGGTCCATTGATCGGCCTTTTTGGGACCGCCTGCGGCCATCAGTCCCTTGATCAGTTTTTTGGTGTCCCACCAGCCCACCTCGGAAACGCAAGTCACCTTGACGCTCTTGCACTGGCCGATGTCCGCCGGTTTGCCCGGCGCGGCCAGGATGGGTGTGGGCCACAGGGCCCCGGCCATGGAAAAGGCCGCCCCGCCGACGGTGACCGTGGTTAAAAAATCGCGCCGATCCATGTGATCCATGGTGCCCCCCTGTGTGTGGTGGTTATTGACGTTATCGACGTGTTCAGCTTAACACCTCGTCGCCGGCCATACAACGGAAATATATACCGTTAACAGGGGAATGAACATTTATTCCCCGGAGAAGAGTCGATGGCGGCCCGGGGCCGGGCTAGTCAGGACGCCCCGAACAAAGGCACCATCTCGAACCGGTCCACGTCCACCAGGCCTTGATCGGTCAGCTTGAGGGCGGGAATGACCGGCAGGGCCAGAAAGGACAGGGCCATGAACGGGGTTTCAAGTGGACAGCCCAGGTCCTGGGCCGCGGCCCGCACCCGGGCCAGACCCTGGGCGACCTAGCCGATGGGCCGCTCGGACATCAGCCCGGCCACGGGCAGGGGCAGGGAAGCCTTGACCCGGCCGTGGTCCACGGCCACCAGGCCGCCGCCCATGTCCCGCAGGGCGTTGGCCGCGGCGGCCATGTCCTCGTCGGTCACCCCGACGACGATGATGTTGTGCGAGTCGTGGGCCACGGTCGAGCCCAGGGCGCCCTTTTTAAGGCCAAAGCCCTTGACCAGGCCCAGGCCGGTACCGGCCCGGCCGGTGTGGCGCTCGATCACGGCCAGCTTCAACACGTCGGTCTCCGGGTCCGAGACCACTAGGCCGTCCTCGACCCTCACCGCCCGGACCAGCTTGCGGGTCACCAGTTGATCGGGGACGATCCCGATCACCTTGGCCCGGGACGCGTCGGAGGGCAGGCGGAACCGGTCGGGCTTGATGGGGGGGACGTTCATGGAGGCCAAGTCATAGGCCGGGGTCGTTTCCGGGAAGTCGACCGCCCGGCCGCCCCGGGCCGCCGGTCGGCCGCGGTGCCAGACCCGCTCGACCTGAAAATGCTCGAGGTCGTCGACCACGACCACGTCGGCCAGATAACCCGGGGCCAGGGCGCCCCGGCGTGGCAGGCCGAAACACTCGGCCACGTTGAGCGTCACCATCTGGATGGCCACCAGGGGATCGAGCCCGCCGGCCACGGCCAGGCGGACCAGCCGGTCCAGGTGGCCCTCGGTCCGGATCACGTCCGGGTGGAGGTCGTCGGAGACCAGCAGGCACCGCCGGCAGGTGGCCGGGGTGACCAGGGGCAGCAGGTCGGCCAGGTTGTGGGCCAATGTCCCCTGTCGGATCATGATCCACATCCCGGCGTCCAGCTTTTCGGCGGCCTCGGGGAGTTCGAGGCACTCGTGGTCCGTGGACGGCCCGGCCAGGAGGTAGGCGTTGAGTGGTTTGCCCCCCAGCAAGGGGGCGTGGCCGTCAACGTGACGATCCCAAAAGGCGACCAGCTTGTCCAGGACCAAAGGGTCGCCGGCGACCACGCCGGGGAAGTTCATCATCTCGGCCAGGCCCAGGATCCGGGGATGATCGGCGTAGGGGGCCAGGTCCGCGGCCTCGAGGTCGGCCCCGGACGTCTCGAACCGGGTGGCCGGGACGCAGGACGACAGCAGGTAGAAGATATCCACCGGCAGGCCCTCGGCCGCGGCCAGCATGTAATCCAGCCCCGGGAGTCCGTGGACGTTGACGATCTCGTGGGGGTCGGCGATGACGGCCGACGTGCCGCGGGCCAGGACCGCCCGGGCCAGGGCCGGTGGAGTCAAGAGGCTCGACTCGAGGTGCAGGTGCCCTTCCATGAGGCCGGGCACCAAGAACTTGTCCGAGACGTCGATGGTTTTGACGCCCCGGTAGTCGCCCAGGCCGACCACAAAGCCGTCGGACACGGCCAGGTCGCGGCGCTGGACGGTCCGGGAAAAGACGTTGACCACCCGGCCGCCGCGAAACACCAGGTCGGCCGGCTCCTCGCCACGGGCCGCGGCGACCAATCGTTGGAGGCGCTCGCGGGTAATATTTTCAGGCATTTTCAGCCGCCCAATAAGGCAACTTGTCGATGATCTTCGTCACGACGTCAAACAAATCGCCGCTGTTGTCCACCTGGCGGGTCAGTCGGGCCGTTGGTCCGGCCGGCGAGTCGAAGTCGGCCCGTTGCCGGTCGAGCAGTTCGAGGCGGCCGTCGGACTCGGTCTCCCCCCTCACCCGCTGCGCCAACCGGCGGCGGACCTCGGCCTCCTCGCAGGTAACTTCCACGAAGACCACGGACGCGCCGTTCTCCTGGGACACTTGCCACACGGCTTCTCTTTCATCGAGGCGTTTATATGACCCGTCGAGGATAACGCTTTGTCCATTTTTTAGATGCTCAATCGCCTGGCGGCGCATCTCGGCGTAGACGTTGGCCGACATTTCCGGGCCATACAATCCGGCCTCGAAATCCACGTGGACCTTGGTGGTCGGGTCGATCCCGGCCAGCTCCTTGCGGGTCGTGTCCGAGTTGATCACCGGCCGGCCCAGGCGTTTACCCACCAGGCGGGCCAGGTGACTCTTACCCGTGCCCATCAGGCCCATGAACACCAGCAGCGTCGGCATCAGCCCGGACCGGTGTAGGACCGGGCCAGGTCGAAGTAGGCCCGGGCCGCGGCCAGATGGGCTTCTTGCCGGGCCGGATCGGCCTCGCCGTCGGCGGTGAAGCAGTCGATCTTGCCCCGCACGTAGGCCCGGTAGCACTTGTAGAAGTCCAGGACGTGATGGATGTCCCGGTCGCCCGAGCGCTCGACGTAGACCCCGATCAAACGGTCGGCCAGGTCGGGCCGGCCGTGATAATCGATGTCCATGGCCAGAAAGGCCAGGTCCACGGCCACGTCGCCGTAGCGGAAGCGGTCGTTGAACTCGATGCAGTCAAAGACGTAGACCCGGGATCCCAGGATGATGTTGCCCATGTGCAAATCGCCGTGGCCGTCGCGGATGCGCCCTCCGGCGATGCGGCGGGCGAAGAGGTCGGCCCGCTGGTCGAGAAAGCGATCGGTGTAGGCCCGGATGGTCTCGAAGGTCTCTTGGGTGAGAGGACCACCGACGTACTTTTCGGTTTGCGCAAAATTCTCGTCGGTGTTGACCCGGAAGACCTCCGGGCGGCCGTAGCGGTCGATCTTGCCGCCGGTGGCCGCGGTCTCGTAAAAGGGGACCATCACCTCGGCCACGGCCTCGACCTGCGGCCCTCCGACCTCCCCGGCCTCGAACAGCCGGTTCATCAGCCGGTTCTCGTCCATCTGGAGCATGACCAGGGCGTATTCTACGGCCCGGCCCTGGCCGCCCAGCCGGAGCCGCCCGTCCTCGTCGGTGACGGGCAGGACCTCGAGGTAGACCTCCGGACAGAGCCGGCGGTTGAGAATCAACTCCTGATTGAGGAAGTGGCGTCGTTTGTCGAGGGTGGTGAAGTCGAGAAAGCCGAAGTCCACGGGCTTCTTTATTTTGAAGGCCCGGAGGCCGGTCAGGAAGACGTGGGAGATATGGGTCTGGCGGTGGTGAACCTCGGTCACGGGATGGTGATAAAAGGCCGGGTCCGAGAAGGCGTCGATCAGTCCGGCGGGGTTGGGGTCCATGCGCGCCTCAGTGGTCAGATCATCTCCCGGCCCAGGGCGATCGCCCGGTGGTTGAGTTCGAGCTTGTGCTCCGGGAAGATCTCGGCCAGTTCGGCCTGGAGGGCCTCCTCGTCCAGGGGCGCGGCCCCGCTGGCCAGAAGCGCCCCGAGGATGACCACGTTGGCCAGAACGGGGTTGCCCAGGCTCAGACCGGCCTCGGTGGCCGGCAGCCAGTAGACCTTGGCCGACAGCTCCTCCAGGGCGGACCGCAGCCGGTCCAGGTCGGGATAGGTCTCCCGGCCGGCGATGACGTTGATCGGATGGACCGGCCGGTCGTTGGTCAGGACGATGGTCTCCGGAGAGCCCAGCCGGGGCAGGCAACGGAGCGTCTCCAGGGGCTCGAGACCGATGACCACGTGGCCGGCGCCGGCCGGAATGAGCGGCCCGGCCGCCAGCCGCTTCGAGATCCGGACCTGGCTCATCACCGGCCCGCCGCGCTGGGACAGGCCGTAGGTCTCGCCCACGGTCACCTTGTATCCCTGACGCAGAAAGGTCCGGCCCAGGATGGTCGAGGCCAGGACGTTGCCCTGTCCCCCCACGCCGGTGACGACGACGTTCAGCGGATCGGGCTTCATGAGTCGCGCTCCTGGGCGACGATGGCGTTGGCGGGGCAGATCCGGGCGCAGACGCCGCAGCCGACGCAGATGACCTCGTCGATCGTCGCCTTCCCGGCCTCGGCGTCCCAAATCAGGCCCGGACATCGAAACACCCGGGTGCAGAACCGGTTGCAGCCGCAGGCCTCGCCCAGACAGGCCTCCGGGTCGACCGACATCTGGTAGGGGAAGCCCCCTTGACGGCCCTGGACCAGGGCGCAGGTCCGGCGCAGGACCATGGCCGTGAAACCCTCACTTTGCAGGGCCTGGTACAGGGCTGCTTCGGTGGCGGCCAGGTCGTAGGGATCGACGATCACCACCTCGGCCCCCAGGGCCCGGCAGATGTCCTCGGGGGCGATGGTCACGCCCGGGCCGAAGGCGGCCGTCTCCCCGGTGCCCGGGTGGGGCTGGAAGCCGGTCATGGCCGTGGCCGAGTTGTCCAGGATGACCAGGACGAACCGGGAGCGGTTCCAGACGGCGTTGATCAGGGCCGGGACCGCGGCGTGGAAGAAGGTCGAGTCGCCGACCACCGACACCACCGGCTGGGTCATCCCGAATTGGTCCAGCTTGCCCAGGCCCGAGGACATGCCGACGCCGGAGCCCATGGCGTGCACCGAGCGGACCACCTGGTAGCCGGTGGGCATGGCCCCCATGGTGTAACAGCCGATGTCGCCGGACACGAAACCCTCCCGGTCGTCAACGGCCAGGACGTTCTTGATGGCCCAGAACGAGGCCCGGTGGGGACAGCCCGGGCAGAAACCGAAGTCTCGGGGCACGGTCAGTTCGGCGGCCAGTTGCCGGGCCCGCTCGACGTAAGCCGGGTCACGCCCGGGCGGGGTCAGGTCCAGCGCCCGGGCCAGGGCCGTGGCCACCAGGTCCGGGTCCAACTCGCCCACCGCCGGGACGTGGCCCGAGTCCTTGCCCCAGATGGTCAGGGTCCCCGGGGCGGCTCCGGCCTGGGCCAGGAGGGCCTTGACCCCCTCCTCGACAAAGGGATCGATCTCCTCGATCAGGATCAGGTGATCGGTCCGGGCCGCGGTGGACAGGATCAGGTCCCGGGGCAAGGGCCAGGTCAGGCCCAGCTTGAGGACGCCCGCCCGGTCTTCGACCCCCAGGCGCCGGATGGCCTCGCGGCAGAAGGGCCGGCCCGCCCCGGCGGTGACGAGGACCACGTCGGGCATCTCGGGGCCGACGTAACGGTTTAGCGACGTGCGCTCGGCCAGCCGGCGGGCCCTTTCCAGCTTGTCCTTGGCCGCCTGGTGCCGGGCCACCACCGGGAAGGTGACGTAAGTCGCCTTGGTGTCGAAGTGGGCCCGGGGCAGTTCCGAAGGCAGGGCCCCGACCTTGACGCCGGCCCGGGAATGGGACAGCCGCGACACGCTGGACACCAGACAGACGTTGCCGATCCTCTCGGACAGCGCCACGGCGTCCTGGATCGCCCGCAGACACTCCTGGGGGTCGCCCGGCTCGAACAAGGGCAGATCGAGCATCTTGGCCACCCACCGAACGTCCTGTTCGTTGGTGGACGAAATGCCCGACGGGTCCTGGGCGAAGACCAGCACCAGGCCGGCCTTGACCCCGGACAGGGTCAGGTTGCCCAGGGTGTCCAGGCAGACGTTGACCCCGTTCTGCTTCATCGAGGCCATGGCCCGGAGCCCTGAGTAGGAGGCCGCGGCGGCGACCTCGAGGGCCACCTTCTCGTTGGTCGACCACTCGACGTACATCCCCGACTCGGGCGCGGCCTGGGCCAGATTCTCGAGAATCTCGGAACTGGGGTTACCCGGGTAGGCCGCGGCGACGCGGATGCCGGCCTCGAGGGCTCCGCGGGCCAGGGCCTGGTTGCCCTGGAGGAGGACCGTTTCCCCGGCCTGGTAGGCGTAGACGCTGTTCATGGGCTGTCCTTTTGACGTCGGCGCTTGTTGCCGGCGGCCCAGCGCAGGTGCTCCAAGGACCGGGGAGGCACCTGGTCCGTCTCGATCAGTCCTTGTTCCCGGGCCTCGTTCCAGATCCGTTGGCCGCGTTCGGTGCGGATGACGACCGTGTTCCAGCCGGGCCGGTCCTCGGCCGCCCCGACGGAGAGGTCGCTGAGTTCGGCGGTCAGGTCGGCGCACTCCCGGCAGCCGGGCATCATCCGGGACCGGAAACCGTCCAGGGGCAACTCCCAGCGCCGGCCGTCCCGCTCGATGATGAATTGCTCGGCCGGCGGCGGCGGGATGTCGGTCCGGGTCCAGCCGAGCGGCGCTTCCGTCTCGCCGAACCAGGCCCGCAGACTCCGCCAGGTGACGTTGGCGGTGCAGAACAGACCGACGATCAGCCCCAGGGCGTGACGGGCGTCGGCCGTCTCGGGCGTGTCCAGGGCCTTGAGCCGGGCCAGGGCCTGGACCTGACAGGGCAGCCCAACCACGGCCAGCGGCCCCTCGGCCACGGCCCGGTTGAAGGCCTCGAGGGAGGCCGCGCCGGCGTAGTTCGATCCGGCCGCCAGGGACGCGGCCAGGGGCGTGCGCACCAGTTGGCCGCGGGGATGGCCCTCCCCCTGGTATTCGGTCAACACCGCCCCCCGGACGTAGCCGGTGGACAGCATCAGGCTGACCAGGGCGG
>JAHJDS010000198.1 GCA_018812395.1 Pseudomonadota bacterium | reverse complement strand
CGCCAGGCGCCAACGCCGAAGTCCAGGAAGTCGATGACCATGCCCTGGCGCAGGCGGTCGATCAGGTTGCCCACCGCCCCGCCCAGGATGACCGACAGGGTCGCCAGATGGACCTTTTGCCGGGGCGTCAATTTCCAGACGACAACGGCGATGACGATGATGGCCACCCCGTTGACCAGGCTGAAGATGACCCGGTTCCACCCCAGGGAGCCGATCTTGAGGCCAAAGGCCACGCCGGTGTTGGTGACGTACTTGAGCTGGAAGAAGTCGCCGATGACCGACTGGGGCTGTCCCAGGGTCATGGTGGACACGACGATCAGCTTGGTCACCTGATCCAGGGCGACCACCAGGCCGGCCAGTCCGATCATGATCAAGTAGCGGACCAGTTTGGATTCCATGGGTGAGTCCTCGGCCGGTCCGGGGAGCGGCCGGAAAACAGGTTCAGCTTCGGTCCGGCTGATAGGCATCACTCGATCTCGGCCACGGCCCGCTCGCAGCGGCGGCACAGCGGCGAGTCACCTTCGGACACCGAGGCCCGGCGCATCCAGCAGCGGGGGCACTTCTGGAACGCGCACGGCTCGACCTTGATGAACAGTCCCGGGAACTGCTCGCTCGGCCAGGCCCCTTGGGGGCCGGGCCCTGGGGAAAGCCTAACCTCGGACACGCCGCAAATCAAGGCCAGACGGTCCACGGCCTCCGGGTCGGCCAAAAACTCGCCGATTTTTCCGTCGGCAAACACCCCGACCTTGGCGTCCAGGGGGTGGCCGATGACCTTGTCGCGCCGGGCCAGTTCGAGGGCCATCTGCACCTCGGCCTTGATCTCCAGGAGGCGTTTCCACCGGGCCGTGTCTTCCCCGGAGAGCAGGGCCGGGGCCGGCTCGGGCAGGTCCGTCAGATGCACGCTCGCCTCCGGCTCACCGGCATGAGGCATGGCCAGCCAGATCTCCTCGGCCGTAAACGACAGCACCGGCGCCATCAGCCTGGTCAGGGCGTCCAGGATGCGCCACAGGGCGGTCTGTCCCGAGCGCCGCGCGGGGCTGTCGGGCGGCGAGCAGTAGAGGCGGTCCTTGATCACGTCCAGGTAAAAGGCCGACAGATCCACGTTGGCGTACTGGTTCAGGGTGTGGAACACGACGTGGAACTCGAAGCGCTCGTAGGCCGTCCGGACCCGGCGGATCACCTCTTGGAGGCCGTCCAGGGCGAACTTGTCCAGGTCGTTCAGGCGGTCGTCGGGAAGGCAGTCCCGGCCGGGATTATAGTCTCCCAGACACCCGAGCATGAACCGGGCCCGGTTGCGGATGTTGCGGTAGGCCTCGGTCAGCCTTTTCAGAATCTCGTCGGAAATCTTGATGTCGTCCCGGTAGTCCTCGGCCGCCACCCACAGCCGCAGGATCTCGGCCCCGTTCTTCGTGATGACCTGGTCGGGCGGGATGACGTTGCCCCGGGACTTGCTCATCTTGTGGCCCTCGCCGTCGACGACGAACCCGTGGGTCAGGACGCTGTGGTAGGGGGCCTGGCCCCGGGTGCCGACCGAGCACAGCAGTGAGCTGTGGAACCAGCCCCGGTGCTGGTCCGAGCCCTCGAGGTACATGTCGGCCGGGCTCTTCAGTTCCTCCCTGACCTCGCAGACCGCGGCGTAACTGACGCCCGAGTCGAACCAGACGTCGAGGATGTCTGTCTCCGGCCGGAGTTCGCTTCCGCCGCATTCGGGGCAGGTCGTGCCCTCGGGTAAAAGCTCGGCCGCGTCCCGGGCGAACCAGGCGTCGACCCCCTCGGCCCGGAAGATGCCGTCCAGGTGGTCCCTTATTTGTTCGTTGTACACGACCGCGTCGCACCCCGGGCAGTGGAACACGGTGATGGGCACCCCCCAACTGCGCTGGCGGCTGATGCACCAGTCCGGACGCTTGGCGATCATGTCATGGATCCGATCCCGCCCCCAGGCCGGAATCCACCGCACTTGGTCGATGGCCTCCAGGGTCTTTTGTCTGAGACCGGTCTTGTCCATGGAGATGAACCACTGCTTCGTGGCCCGGAAGATGACCGGCTCCTTGCAGCGCCAGCAATGGGGGTAGGAGTGCTCCAGGGGCTCGGAGGCCAAGAGGGCCCCGACCTCGTCCAGCTTGGCCATGACCGCCTCGTTG
>JAHJDS010000197.1 GCA_018812395.1 Pseudomonadota bacterium | reverse complement strand
CATGGGACCAGGCCGAGAGAGATTCCGCCGGCAAATGTGTATGTTTCGTCCACCGTCCGATCCGTGTCGGGGTCGCCTGTTCTATTTGGCAAATACGGGCTGGTGTAAACAAATCTTCCAGAAACACTGGTCGTAAGCAGATTTGGGATAGGCTCGGTGGTGAGACTGGCGGAGACACCGGCATTGAACCCTGATCCCTTGTTGTCAGCCGTGACCACGGACGAATTGGGAATGGCCCGGGCTTTGTCGCGGCTAAGCCTTGTGCCCCCGGTAGGGATGTTGAATTCAAGGCCGAGGGAAAGCCTCCAATCAACTGTAAACAGCGTTAGGACGGTTTGCTCCCAAGAAAAAGACAAAGCCGAGTCGGTCCAAGACGAGAAATAAATCTTCTTACCGACGTCATTGTAAAAAATGTTCAAGTAATTGGTCGAGAAATTGATAGTCATATTTAGCGGATTGATCCTAAATGATATATTAAGGGCATGAGTCCAAACCGCGCCGTTCTCGGTGGTCCTTAAATTGTTTCTCCAATAGTCATAGTGCAACTTGTAAGTAACCTCAATGCCCACCGGCTTGCCTTCGGGTATGGGGGGGGGAGCTGCGGGGGCTTTTGCCGGAGAAGCCGGTGGCGTTTTTCGAGACCCGGCATCTGGGTTGTTTGTGCCGGTTGTGGTTGAAGAAGATGGTGACGCGGCTAATACCCTCGGGGTGAAAACATCACCCCGTCTCCAGGCATTCGCCTGGGAAGTCAGGCCAAAGGTCATCACTAGAAAAGTCAAGAGAATTCGATAGCACATAAATGGCACCTTAACAATAACCCAAGTAATTCCGGCCCTGTAGGCTACCTCTTCGTTTATGGGGGTGGCTAAGGAACCCTGAGACGGCGGGGGACGACACTACCGCGACGGGCTGGATAACGCCTTTGTGCATAAAACCTCCGAGCGGAACAAACGCCACAAGTGGGCCGAGGCCTCTGACGTTGACCGGGTCATCACCGGCCGTGCCGGGGACGGGCGCCGTCCGGCTGCCGGGACCGGTGATCGTAGACGTGACGGCCCGGATTGGTTGGGCGAAAAGTAAAAGTGAGGAACAGAGGCAGGATAACCAGGAAACTGATTTGGCTGGACCGGCCCGGGCGTGGGACCTGGGCCGCGGACTTGTCCACGGCCGCTCGGGCCCGCGACCCGCCAGGCCAGGAAAAAAAACGACCGGCAAGCAGTCAACCCGCCCCAGAGTAGTCCCAACAAACGGCTCCCCCCGAAACCACGTTCAGGCTCAGCTATCGAGGCAAAATGTCCGGCCGGCGATATAAGAGCGGCCGGCATGCGGCCGGCTCGGCGACACAAGCTCATAGAGGCGGGATCCTGCTGGTCCCTGAGGAAAAACCTATATACATCAATGGGGGCCAAAAGGCAAAGGGAAATCCGGATAATTTTTATTTTACTACCAATTTCAACGGCCTATCCCACCACCGTCGGCGTCCGCCGGCGGGGGCGTCCTCCTCAACCCGGATTCTGGACGCCAGATCGTCATCGTTGCCGTAGGTCGTGCCCGGCCGGATGGCCCAGTAGAATTCAGTCCGGAGCCGGGCCCCGAGCTTGACCTGATAGGACGCCGCGGGAAGGGCGGTGAGAAGCAGAGAGGAGATGACGAGGAGAGAGAATGTGAATCTTTTCGTTTGTGGCCCCCAAAAAAAGACCGCTCCTCGTTCACGGCACTAAAAGGCTAGGCAACTACGCCCGGTTCGTCAAGAGATAAATTAACACTATCGGCCAGCCTGACAAGACCCTGGATAACCAGGCCGGCCCGAGGAAAAAGCATTTCCGTGGTCAAACCATGGTATAATTACGGATTAGGGAGGCGGAATCGGCGGCGTGACGGCCGCCAAGATCGGGGCCGAGATCGCCTACAAAAAATCCGGATGGTCAAGCCGATGGCCGGAACGCGTTTGAAAACGGCGTGTCTATTCATGGCGATGATGATCTGGGCGTCGATCTCCGAAGGGGCACTCAGCCGAATGCCAATACGCAAGCCCGATCTTCCCAAAAAAATCGGGGCCTGGACCAGGCCCGATTCGCCCCGCCTGATCGATTCCCAGAACATCTATGAATACATGAACGGCGCCGGCGAACTCTACGTGGGCTATCGGTTTCACTCTCTCGAGGTGTTCGAGTACCAGGGCCGGGGGCCCGAGAAGATCCTGGTGGAAATTTATTACATGGCCACCCCTGACGACGCCTTTGGCCTGCTTTCCCTGGATTGGGGAGGCGAGCCGGTGGCCTTGACCGGTTCCCCGGCCACAGGACCAAAAACATCCTCGGCCGTCCGGCCCGGGGCGCTTTATGGCAAGGGTCTGTTGCGCCTCCGGGCGGGCCGCCTCTACGCCCGGGTCCTGGCCTCACGGGAGACCCCGTCCACCAAAAGGGCCGTGCTGGCCCTGGGCCGGGCCATCGCCCGGGGCCGGAAGGTCGCCCCCGCGCCGAAACTGGTGAAAAACCTTCCCCAAGACATCGGCCCGGCCTGGAAGCTACGGCCGGACCGGGTGAGTTTCTTCCGGTCCTATCTGGTCCTGAACAACGTCTTTTATGTCAGCCACACCAACATCCTCGAACTCGATCACTCGGCCGAGGCGGTCATGGCCGTCTACGAGAGCATCGGCGGCCAACGGCACAATCGAATCCAGTTCCTCGTGGTGAAATACGAGACCAGGGACCGGGCCGCCAAGGCCGTGAAGCGTTTTCAGGACGCCTACTTGCCGGAGCACAAGGGCAAGGTCGGGCCAAAGACAAAGGCCACCAAATTTTTCAAGATAGAGGACGGCTGGCTGGCCTATCGGCTGATGGACAGATACGCCTTGATCGTCTTCCAATCTCCGGATCAGGACCTTGCCCGAACCCTGATTGAAAAAGCCGGTTCCAATCTGCCATGAAGGGAGAGCCGCCATGACCGATGACCAACGGGTGCTTACCAGAAGGGATTTCATTCGGGGGACCGTGGGCCTGGCGCTCGCGGCGTCCACCGTGGGACTGAAGCGGGCCGAGGCTGGAGCGCATCCGGCCAGCCTGGTGACGGTCGTCCGGGATAAGGACGCGCTCAGCGCCGCCCGACGGGTGAACACCGCCGCGTTGAGGAAGATGCTCGACCAGAGCCTGGCCGTGGTGACCGGCCGGAAGAGTCCGAAGGACGCCTGGCTGAGCCTGGTCAAGCCCCAGGACGTGATCGGCCTGGTGCCCACGCCCCATCTGAATCCGACCCATGACGAGGTGGTCGAGGCGGTCACCGGATCCCTGAGGGCGGCCGGGATTCCAGCGAAAAACATCGTCGGGGCCCAGGGAGGTCCTGATTGTCCCAAGAAATGCACCGCCCTGATCGCCCTGCCCGCCCTCAAGGCCCACTGGCTGACCGGAATCGGCACGGTCTTGAAAAATTATATCCTGTACTCCGGAAATCCCCGGAACTACCACCACCAAAACAGCGCCAAGCTGGGCGAGATCTGGAACCTGCCCTTTGTCAAGGGCAAGACCAGGCTGGTCCTGGTGGACGCCCTCTATCCCCTCTGCGACAAGGGGCCCCAGCCCGATCCCAGATACCAGTGGGCCTATAACGGCCTGATCGCCGGGATTGATCCGGTGGCGGTCGAGACGGTCTGCCTGAAAATCATCATTGCCAAACGCCGGGCCATTCGGGGCGAACCCTGGCCCCTGTCGCCGCCGCCCATCTGCGTGGCCGCGGCCGACAAGGTCTACGGACTGGGCCACAGCCGGATGGACAAGATCAAGATCGAGTCGTACGGCTGGAAGACCGGTTTGTTGCTCTAGTCAGGATTATCGATCAGACTTCTATGGCGGTGTCGCTGGCGGTCAGGCGTACCGGGCCCGCATGGCCTCTGAGACGTGCCTGGTCAGGCTGAAGGCCCGGTCGGCCAGTTCCGGAGACAGCAGGGCCGGCTCGCACGAGGGCAGGACCCACGAGGCGGCGGCCAGCGAGGCCTCGTCCAGGCCTTGGGACACCAGGAGATCGATGCCGTTTTGCAGGCGGTCGACCAGGGTGTCCAGCGTCTGGTTCCGCAACGTCTCCGGCTCGACGGGGACGATGCCCCAGCCGATGGTGCCGCCCTGCTCGAGGAAGGTTTTTAGTCCTT
>JAHJDS010000196.1 GCA_018812395.1 Pseudomonadota bacterium | reverse complement strand
GTGGACCCGGAAGGTGACGCTGGGCGGATGGCAGGTGTACTCGAAACCGCCAAGCTCCCGGTTGAGAAAGGGCAGGACCTCGGTCACGTCCTGGTCCAGATGGGCGTGGCCGTGCAGGCTCTGAAAGCTGGGATTGCATTCGGGCCGGAAGATTTCGAGATTATACGTTCTGAGGAGCACGCTCAGTCTCGTGATCAAGCGACACCCATTGGGCGGCGCATTCAGGTTCGGTTCGGCTTGGGCTCGCAGACCAGCACGCTCCGGCCGTCCACCTCGAAGTCACAGTCTTTTTCGAGGATTTTCTGGAACGAGCGCCGGGCCCGGTGCAGCCTGACCTTGGCCGCGCCGACCTCGATCCGCAGGACGTCGGCCACCTCCTGGTGGGAAAACCCCATGATGTCGTAGAGGACCAGGACGGTCCGCCGGCCTTCGGGCAGGAGGTCGATCTTGTCCTGGACGCACTGACTCATCTGGCGCCGCTCCAACTCCTGTTGGGGCAGCAGGTCGATCACCAGGCCCCGTCCGGCGGCCGGCGACTCGGGGTCCAGGCCGTCGGCCCAGGCCTCGGGCCGGGTTTTAGCCCGGCGGAAGTGGTCCCGGCAGACGTTGTGGGCGATGCTGAAGACCCATGACTTGAGCCTGGCCTGGTCGCGCACCTCGGCCAGGTGATCCCGGACCCGGATGAAGGTCTCCTGGCAGAGGTCCTCGGCCAAAAACGAGTCCTTGACCAGGGCGGCGATGAAGGTCCTGACCGGCCGGTAATGCCGGTCGTATATCTCCCCAAAGTCCATGGTCATACCTTACCCCGGACTCAGGCGCAGGCACAAGGGCCCGGGGCGCGGGGTGGTCCTGTCCGGACCGGACCCGAGGCGGACCAGCAACTTGGTTGGTTCGTCCACAATCGGCTCTCCTGAACAACGAGTCTGACCCTAAGACGAACCAGGCGGCCCAAAGGTTACCGAATCGCTTGCCGCGCCACGAGCCGAGGTTGCGTCGGCCAGCGAGTTGGGTTGTAATTAGCCATAGCAGTCTTTAACCACGAGCCTCGCCCAGGGGAGACCATGAACGTTGTCACCCTCGCTCACACCGCTGACCGGACGGCCGGCGTCCAGACCGCCCTGGCCGCCCTGAACCTCGATTCAGACGACAATCCGATCAAGGGCCGAAAGATCCTGCTCAAGCCCAACTACAACACCGCCGACCCGGCGCCTGGGTCCACGGACAACGAGACCCTCATAAGCCTGATCGACGAGCTGTGGGGATTGGGCGCGGCCTCGATCACCATTGGCGAGCGGTCCTGGCAGTCCACGGCCCAGGTGCTCGAGCAAAAGGGCATCCTGCCCCTGCTCCAAGAAAAGGACGTGACGGTCATCATCTTCGACGACCTGCCTCAGTCAGACTGGATCGAGATCAAGAAGCCCGGCCATCACTGGCCCCACGGGTTCCGGGTGGCCCGGCCGGTCTTGGAGGCCGAATCCGTGGTCGAGACCTGCTGCCTCAAGACCCACGCCTACGGCGGGGTGTTCACCATGTCCCTCAAGCTGGGCGTGGGGTGCCTGCCCGGCCAGGGGCAGATGCCCCAGTACATGAGCGCCCTGCACGCCTCGGCCCACCAGCGGCTGATGATCGCCGAGATCAACACCGCCTTTAGTCCGGACCTGATCGTTTTGGACGGAGTGGACGCCTTTGTGGACGGCGGGCCGATGACCGGTGAGCGAAAAAAAGGCGCGGTCATGTTGGCCGCGACCAACCGGGTGGCCCTGGACGCGGTCGGCCTGGCCTGCCTCAAGCGCCTTGGTGCCAACCGGGCGATCATGGACACCCCGATCTTCGAGCAGGAGCAGATCGCTCGGGCGGTGGAACTCGGTCTCGGTCCCGGTTCACCGGTTGACATCGACCTTCGGGCCGCGGACCAGGCCGGCGCCCTGTATCGGGACCAGGTGGCGACCATTCTGGCCCAGGGCTGAGGAGCCTGCCCAATCCGGAGCGCCGGATCAGGCCGTTTCCCGGTCGGGCATCTTGGCCGCCGGACATTGGGTCTGGCAGTCCCAACAATAGTAATAATTGCCGGTCATGAAGTTCTGCCACAACTCGCGCAGGCCGTGGCCCTCGACGACCTCCCGGACGTCCTCTGTCGGCCGGTCCATCAGGCCCCGGATGAAATCCTGAAAATAGCGGAAGCCGAACTGAAAGATGTGATCCCCGCATTTCTTCTTGTTGATCTTCCCCTCGCCGGACAGGGCCTGAGCCGGACACGCCTCTAGGCATTGGCCGCAGTGGTCGCAGACATCCTCGCCGAGCGGCCGGCCGGGCTCCAGTTCGGCCGTGGTCACCATCCCTGACAGACGGACCGCCGCCCCGAACTCGGGGGTGATCAGCAGGCCGTTGTCGCCGTAGGACCCCAGACCGGCCCGGACCCCGGCCCGGCGCCAGCAGATCTCGCCGCGCATACCCTTCTTGGGCGCGGCCATGTCCAGGGGGATGAAGGCCGGCACGGCCACGGCCGGGTGACCTCTGTCCTCAAAAAATCGCGCCGCGGCCAGGGCCGCCCGGCCGCACTGGGCATAGGTGTGGCCGGTGTCGAACTGACTCGCCTCGTTATTGGCCGAGCAAATGGCGCTCAGACAGTGGCGGGCGGCGGTGATCAGGACGCTTTTGGCCCCGGGCAAGATCCGGTCCATGCTCTCGGCGTGCTCGGGTAAATCTTTGGTCAACACCACGCCGACCAGGTCAGCCCCGTTTGCCAAGGCCGCAGCCTTGGCTTGGTCGGTCAGTTCCCGGCTGGTCATCTTGATTCCTCCCCTTCCCCGGTCATGGTCAGCCTTCTGAGACGAACCAAAAAATCGCCGCGTTGATCCAGGTCCCGGGCCGCCTCCTGGAAATAGGCCCGGGCGTTTTCCCCCAAAAAGGGCAGGACCTCGGACGCGTCGAGGTCTATCAGGCCACAGAACACGGCCAGGGCATAGGCCAAGTCCTCCTGGCCCAGGCACCCCTGGACCGAGGCCCGCCAGCCGCCGCCCAGGCCCAGTCCCAATAAGGCGTTGGGCCCGACCGGCGTCAGTCGCTCGAATCGCCAGGCCGCCCCGACCATGAACAGGCCGAAGCCGAACAGGACCGCGGCCACGTCGGCGGCCAATTCGCGTCCCCGAGGGCCGGCCTCGGCCCCCGGCGGCTCGGACCCGGCCCGCCGGACCACCACCCGCCCCAACTCGTGGGCGAACCAGGCCACCAGGCGGGAGAGATCGTCCAGCTGATCATCCTGATAGAGAATGACCGCCTCGTCGGGGTCGTCGGCCAGGGACTCCTCGATCGGGCAGGGCTCGGACATGGCCTCCAAAGGCACCCCGCCCATGGCCTCGGCCAGGGACCTAACCGGCGATTCGGCCCGGGCCAGCGTCGTGGGCAGGTGTTCGAGGCCGGCCAGGCGCTTGACCAGCTCCAGGACCCTGGCCGCCAGGGCGGGCCCGGCCGGTCCCTGGACCGGGAAGTCCTCGGGGCGAACCAGGCGGCGGGCCTGCAAAAAGCGGGCGCCGCCCTGGGCCCGGAGCAGCCAGGCCAGCGTGTCGAACAGCCAGGCGATATTTGGTTCCGGCGGCGGCATACGTCAGCGCGGTTCCCCGGGCGCAAGACCTGGCGGTCCGAAAATCCGATCAGGCGCCCGAAACGATCAGACGACCATGTCCGCCGGCGGCGTGAAAATGCGGGCGGCCAGGTCCTTGTCCAGCATGAACAGGCCGCCGGGCGCGTCCTGCATCAGCTTCATCTTGCCCACCAGGTCAGTGGCACCGGCCTCCTCCTCGACCTGCTCGTCCACGAACCAGCCCAAAAAACCTTGGGAGGCGAAGTCGTTTTCCTCGATGGCCAGGGCCATCAGGTCGTTGATCAGGCCGGTGACCTTCTGCTCGTGGGCCAGCGTCGCCTCGAACACGGCCAGGGGCGAGTCCCAGTCCGTGGGCGGGCCGTCGATGGGGGTCAGCTTGACCCGGCCGCCCCGGTCATTGACAAAGTTGTGGAACCGGAGGGCGTGGGTCATTTCCTCCTTGGCCTGGACCCGCATCCAGACGGAAAACCCGGGCAACTGCTGCTCCTCGAACCAGGTGGCCATGGATAGGTAAAGGTAGGCCGAGTAGAGTTCGGCGTTAATCTGGGCGTTTATGGCCTCTTCCATTTTTTGGCTGAGCATGGCGCGTTCTTCCTTGCAAGATTTAATCGGTTGCCTTCAAACTAGCATAATCAGCCTTGGTCGACCAGTGGTATGGCCGACATGGGGCCCGGGTGGCGGACGACCATGCCTTGATTTTCGATCGCTCCCCCATGATAATCCAGGCAAATCAGGAACACGTAAAAACCCTCCCACAAAGGGGTGATCAAAAATGGAACTTGGACTTACCTGGCCAACGATTTTACTCGGTTTCGGCATTTTTTTCGCCCGGATCGCTGATGTGAGCATGGGTACCCTGCGAACCATCAGCATCGTCCATGGTCGAACGACACTTTCCTTTTTTCTGGGCCTGATCGAAATCAGCCTGTGGTTGGCGGTCATTTCGGCCGTGCTCCAGCGAATCATGGTCGAGCCCATCCTGGCCGTGTTCTTTGCCCTGGGTTTTTCCACGGGCAACGTCGTCGGCATCAAGCTGGAAAGACGTTTGGCCATGGGACACATCGTCCTCCGCGTCCTCAGTCGTCGCTGGGGCCAACAGATGGCCACCAGGCTGAGAGACGAGGGGTTCGCCGTGACCACTTTCCATGGCCGCGGCCGGTCCGGACCGGTCACCGAGGTGTATCTGGTCTGCCGCCGCAAGGACCTGAAAAAGGTCATCCCCCTGGTCAACTCCATCGATCCGGAAAGCTTCTATATCACCGAGCAGGCCGGTTCGGTCAGCAAGGTCTTTCGTCCGGTGATGCAATCCCTGACCGGCTGGCGGGCCATCATGAAGAAGAAATGATTCCAGCCTATTGGACCCAAGGCCTCTCCGTCGGGAACCTACCTACCCGATCCAGCCGGCGGCTCACGTTAAAAAAACGAATGAATCCAGCGGGTGGGCCCATTCCCCTGCGAATACCCTCGAATTAGTTTTGACAGCCCCCGCCCCTTGTGCTAGACAATTCAAATTCAGCCACCTCCAGTAAAATACACGTATCCCGGGAGGAAGGTATGCACCGCATCGTCGATAAGGAAGTCATGGCCCAAGGCACCGTGGTCATGAACGAAATCGAGGCCCCCCTCATCGCCCAAAAGGCCAAGCCGGGGCAGTTCGTAATCATCCGGGCCAACGAGACCGGTGAACGCATCCCCCTGACCATGGCCGACGCCAATCCCGAAAAGGGGACCGTGACCATTATCTACCAGGTCGTCGGCAAATCGACGGCCATGTTCGCCGACATGGAGGTCGGCCAGGGCTACGCCGACGTGGTCGGCCCGCTGGGACAACCCACCCACCTCGACAACGTGGGCAAGGTCGTCTGCGTCGGCGGCGGCACGGGCGTGGCCGTGCTGCACCCCATCACCCGCGGCCTCAAGGACGCCGGCAACCACGTCATCGCCATCATCGGCGCCCGGACCAAGGACCTGCTCATCCTGGAAGACAAGATGAAGGCCGCCAGCCACGAGTTGTTCGTGTGCACCGACGACGGCACCTACGGCCGACCAGGCTTCGTCACCGAGCAGCTCAAGGACACCCTCACCGAAAACCCGGACGTCAAGCTGGCGGTGGTCATCGGCCCGGTGCCGATGATGAAGTTCACCTGCAAACTGACCGAGGAGTTCAAGGTCCCGACGATGGTCAGCCTCAACCCGATCATGGTCGACGGCACTGGGATGTGCGGCTGCTGCCGGGTGACGGTGGACGGGGTCACAAGATTCGCCTGCGTGGACGGACCCGAGTTCGACGGCCACAAGTGCGATTTCGACGAGTTGATGCAGCGCCAGGCGGCCTACCTCGAGTGGGAAAAGCAATCCTGGGACCGCTACAAACAAGCCAAGAAGTAGGCCCCGGAGGATCTGACCATGACCGATGCGCCGGAAAAGAAGAAAAAGGAAAAAGTCCCACGCCAACCCATGCCCGAGCAGGCGCCCGAGGTCAGGGCCAAGAACTTCGACGAGGTGCCCCTGGGCTACTCCGAGGAAACGGCCATGCTCGAGGCCGGCCGGTGCCTCCAGTGCAAGAAGCCGTCCTGCGTTTCGGGCTGCCCGGTCGAAATCGACATCCCCGGATTCATCGGGTTCATCGCCCAGGGCGACTTCGCCGGGGCCATCGGGCGGCTGCAGGAAAAAAATGCGCTCCCCGCGGTCTGCGGCCGGGTCTGTCCCCAGGAGGACCAGTGCGAGATCAAGTGCATCGTCGGCAAGAAAGACGACCCGGTGGCCATCGGCCGCCTCGAACGGTTCGTGGCCGACTGGAACCGGGCCCAAGGCGAGATGGTCCTGCCCAAGCTCAAGGCCAAGACCGGCAAGAAGGTGGCCGTGGTCGGGGCCGGTCCGGCCGGGCTGACCGTGGCCGGCGACCTGATCCTCGAGGGGCATGACGTGACCGCATTCGAGGCCTTCCACGCCCCGGGCGGAGTCCTGGTCTACGGCATCCCCGAGTTCAGGCTGCCCAAGGCCATTGTCCAGGCCGAGTGCGATTACCTGGCCAAGCTGGGCGTCGAGTTCCAGATGAACCAGGTCATCGGCCGGACCTACGGCATTGACGAGTTGTTCGAGGAGTTGGGCTTTGACGCCGTCTTTTTGGGCGTGGGCGCCGGCCTGCCCCGTTTCCTGGGCGTGCCCGGCGAGAACCTGATCGGGATTTATTCGGCCAACGAGTATCTGACCCGGTCCAATTTGATGAAGGCCTACCGTTTCCCCGAGTACGACACGCCCATCGTCGAGGGCAAAAACGTGGCCGTGTTCGGGGCGGGCAACGTGGCCATGGACTCGGCCCGGACGGCCCTGAGGATGGGCGCGGAGCATGTGACCATCATCTACCGCCGCTCCCGGGACGAGATGCCCGCCCGGGCCGAGGAGATCCACCACGCCGAGGAGGAGGGCGTCGAGTTCAGGCTCCTGTCGGCGCCCATCGAGTTCGCGGGCGACCGGGAAGGCCGGGTCATGGGCGTCAAGTGC
Source organism: Pseudomonadota bacterium (assembly GCA_018812395.1). Taxonomy (GTDB): domain Bacteria; phylum Desulfobacterota; class Desulfarculia; order Desulfarculales; family JAHJDS01; genus JAHJDS01. Next base: position 83 of record JAHJDS010000196.1, on the reverse strand, counting down.
CTCGAGTGCACCCTGGGCGAACCCGACGAATCGGGACGGTGCCGGCCGGTGCCCCAGGATGGTTCGGATTTCGAGGTCGAGTG
>JAHJDS010000195.1 GCA_018812395.1 Pseudomonadota bacterium | reverse complement strand
TTCACCATCGAGGTCGAGCGGAGCCTGCGGGTCCTGGACGGGGCCGTGGCCGTGTTCTGCGCCGTGGGCGGCGTCGAGCCCCAGTCGGAGACGGTCTGGTCCCAGGCCGACCGCTACGGCGTGCCCCGGCTGGCCTTTATCAACAAGATGGACCGGGTCGGCGCCGATCACGAGGCCGTGGTCGATCAGATCCGCGACCGCCTGGGCGCCAAGCCGGTGCTGATGCAGCTCCCCCTGGGCGCTGAGGAGTCCTTCCGGGGGATGGTCGACCTCCTGACCCGCCGGGCCAGGGTTTTTGACGACGACTCCTTGGGGGCCACCTTTGTTGACACCGACGTGCCGGTCGACATGGTTGAGGCCGTGGACCGGGCCCGGGAACGCCTGATCGAGGCCGTGGCCGAGACCGACGACGAGTTGCTCGATCGCTACCTGGACGGCCGGGACATCCCGACCGCGGACCTGGCGGCGGCCATCAGGCGGGCCACCCTGGGCCTGGAATTGACGCCCGTTTTCCTGGGCTCGGCCTTCAAGAACAAGGGCATCCAGCTCCTGCTGGACGCGGTGATCGCCTACCTGCCCTCTCCGGCCGACCGGCCCCCGGTCAAGGGCCTGGACCCGGCCGGGAACGAGGTTTTTCGTTCCGCCGACGACCAGGAGCCGACCAGCGCCCTGGCCTTCAAGATCGTCAACGATCCCTACAGCGGCCGCCTGACCTGGCTGCGGGTCTACTCCGGCCGTCTCCGCAGCGGCGACGCCCTGATAAACTCGACCACCGGGTCCAGACAGCGCGCCGGCCGGCTGCTCAAGATGCACGCCGACAAGCGGGTAGAGGTCGAATCCGCGGGCCCAGGCGAGATCGTCGCCGCGGTGGGCCTCAAGGCCACCACCACCGGCGACACCCTGTGCGCGCCCAAGGACCCGATCGTCCTCGAGTCGTTGCACGTGCCCGACCCGGTCATCGCCATGAGCGTCATCCCGGCCTCCAAGGACGACCGGGACCGGCTGTCCGAGTCCCTGTCCCGCCTCAGCGCCGAGGACCCCACCTTCCGGGTGGCGGCCGATCCCGAGACCGGCCAGACCATCATCAGCGGCATGGGCGAGCTGCACCTGGAGATCATCGCCGATCGGCTGGCCCGGGAGTTCCGGGTCGACGCCCAATTCGGCCGGCCCGAGGTGGCCTATCGCGAGGCCGTCACCCGGCCCGTCGAGGCCGAGGGCCGCTACGTCCGCCAGTCTGGCGGCCGGGGTCAGTACGGCCACGTCAAGATCGCCCTCGAACCGGCCACGGCCGGGACCGGCATCTTGTTCGAGGACCGGACCGTGGGCGGCGTCGTGCCCAAGGAGTACGTCACGGCCGTGCGCCGGGGCATCGCGGAAGCCTGTCAGCGGGGCATCCTGGCCGGGTATCCGCTGGTGGACCTCAAGGTGACACTGATCGACGGCTCGCACCACCAGGTGGATTCCTCGGACCGGGCCTTCGCCATCGCCGGATCAATGGCCGTCCAGGAGGGCGCCCGCCGGGCCGGTATGAGGCTCCTCGAGCCGGTGATGAAGGTCAACGTGACCCTGCCCGTCGATTTCGTGGGCGACGTGGTCGGTGATCTGGGCGCCCGCCGCGGCCGGGTGACCGACATGAACACCCGGGGCCAGATCCAGATCGTCAAGGCCCTGGTGCCGCTGTCCGAGATGTTCGGCTACGCCACCACGTTGCGGTCCCAGACCCAGGGCCGGGCCACCTTCACCATGGAACTCTCCGGCTACGAGGCCCTGCCCCAGGGCCTGGCCGCCGAGGTGATCGAGTCGCGACGCCGGGATTCACCGGGCAAGGCCGCGGCCGTGGCCCGGGCCGCCTGATTCATGACCGGCCGTTTTGAGGAAGCTTCTTTGAAGAGGCCGCCTGACCGGCCGGTTACCTCCCCCGCAACCTCCTGAACCGGGCCCGGTCCGCGGCGGCCCGGTTTTTTTGACCCAACCGGTCGTAGGTCCAGGCCCGGAAGCGATAGGCCGTGGCCGACTTGGGATTTAGTTCGATGGCCTTGGTGAAATCGGCCAAGGCCTGTTGGTTGTTGCCCAACAGCGACCAGGCGAAACCCCGACCGATGTGGGACAGATACGACCCGGGATTGATCTCGATCGCCCGGCTGAAGGACCCGACCGCCGGATTGTATTGGCCCAGCCGGCCATAGGACAGGCCCCGGTTGTGATAGGCCCGCCAGTCCCGGGGACTGAGGGCGATGACCCGGTCGTAGTCCTTAACCGCTTCGGCGTACCGCTCCAGCCGGTCACGGGCGGATCCCCGCCAACTGTAATAGGCCGGCGTCTGGGGCGCGGCCTTGATCGCCCGACTGAATAGCCCGACCGCGGCCTTGTAATCCCCTTGCCGAAACGCGGCCCGGCCTTTCTGAAACCAGGGCGTCTGGTCCGCGGCCAGGACCTGGCCGGACCAAGAGACCGTTGACCCCAGGGTCAACAACACCACCACTGCCATCGATCCGCGCATGAACCATCCTCCCCGGTTCGATCCTGCTTGACATCCTAGCAGGCGAACGGAAAAGTCGTCCATGTCTTTTCCGGCCGCCCCGAGTCCCGGCCGATATATTTGCGATTAGTCAGCGCCGGTCTTTATACTTTTCGTGTCGGACCATCAATCCCCCAATGGGGAAAACGGAGCCAAAAGAAATGAAAAGGTGCGCCGCACTGACGATGGGTGTCGTCCTCGGCTGGGTCTTGGCCCCGGCCGGGCCGGCCCTGGCCCGGTCCTCGACGGCGTGGACGGCCCACAACTGGGTCAAGCAGGGCCACCAGGCCTTGACCAAGGGCGACTACGCCCGGGCCCTGTCCCTTCTGGACAAGGCCGTTCAGGCCAAACCGGACCACCCCCTGGCCCATGCCTACCGCTGTTACGCCTATCTGCAACTGGGCCGGGCCCGCCGGGCGGTGACCGCATGCACCCGGGCCATCGGGCTGGATCCGACCAAGGGGCGTCCCTACATCTGGCGTGGTTTCGCCTGGCAGCGCCTGGGCGAGCCGGAAAAGGCCGTCCGGGACTTCGGCCGGGCCATGTCCCTTCGACCCAAAGATCACCGGCCGGCCTTTTACCGCGGCACCGTCTGGTTCTCGCTGGGTAAACTGGACCGGGCCGAGGCCGACTACACCGAATGCCTCCGCCGGAAGAAGGATTTCGTGCCCGGCCTGGTCCGGCGGGGCATGGCCCGGGCCATGCGAAAAAGACACGGGGCGGCCCTGGACGACTGGGACCAGGCCATCAAGCTATCTCCCAAGGACGATCGCATCCTTCATTACCGGGCCTCCCTGTTTCTGGTCAGGGGTGAATACGACCTGGCCGTCAAGGACTATGAGGTCGCCCTCAGGCTGCGGCCGAAGTGGGCCGAGTACTGGTTCTCTCGCGGCTACGCCTACCTGAAACTAAAAAAATACGACGCGGCCATCGGCGATTTCACCCAGGCCATTCGCTACAATCCCAAGCACTCCCTGGCCTATTTCAACCGGGGCATCGCCTTCAAGGCCAGCGGCAACAAGCGGGCCGCCGAGGCCGACTTCGCCGCCTTCGGCCGCCTGGTGGGCATCAAGGACCCGGCCCACACGCCCATCGAAAAACCGGCCCTGGTCGAGGAGCTTGAGCGCTCCCAGGTCAGCCGCTGGCTCAAGCGCGTCAGGTCCTCTCGGTGGTTTAGAAGGATCAAAAGCGGCGAATTCTTGCGGGAGTGATTTTTTTTCTTCCCTGGCGGTTCGGTTCTTGAAAGCCGGCGGTCGATTGGATATAGTAACGGTCCGTATTAGAATGTTCTCTGGTGATGAGTTGGAGAGCCAGCCCCATGGATGATGGCGGGTCGTTACCTCCGGAAGTGACGCGGGAACTCGTCGGTCTCCGCCGCCGCGTGGCCGAACTGGAGGCCCGACTGGCGGCCCGGGAAGGCGCCTCCTCCGACCGGGGCGTGGACCAGGAATCGCGTCACAGCCGGGCCGAGTTGGAGGCGATCCTGCGGAACCTGGCCGCCGGCATCGTCATCATCGACACCAGAGGCCTCTGCCGGCAGACCAACGACAAGTTCGCCGACATGGTGGGATACCCCGCGGAGGTATTGATCGGCCGGCCGCTGATGTCCTTGACTCATCCGGACGACATCGAAGTGAGCGTCGAACAAATCGAGGCCCTCAAGTCGGGCCGGATGGATTCCTACTCCATCGAAAAGCGCTATCTGCGCCGGGACGACGGTTGGTTTTGGGCCGAGGCCTGCGTCACCGGGATCGAGGACGACGACGGCCGCCTGACCGGGCTGGTCGGGGTCATCACCGATATTACCGAGCGCAAGCAGGTCGAGGAGGCCCTCCGGCGAAGTCAGGGATATCTCGAGGCCATGTTCACCAACCTGGCCGCCGGGGTGGCCCTGGTTGACGCCGACGGCGTGATCTTGAGAGCCAACTCCAAATTCGCCGAGATGATGGGCTATGACCCCGAAGAATTGGTCGGGATAACCCTGGCGGAGATCACCCACCCCGACGACGTCAAACACAGCGGCCACCAACTGCAATCCATCGTCGGCCGGAAGGTCCAATCCTACACCATCGAAAAAAGATACGTTCGCCGTGACGGAGGCTCTTTTTGGGCCGAGGCCTCGGTCACCCAGATCTTCGGACCCGACGGGCGGACCCAGGAATTCGTGGGCGTGATTACCGACATCGACCGGCGCAAGCAGGCGGAAAGAAAGCTGAAGGTGGCCTATGAGTGTGAACTGGAGGTCAGTCGCACCGATCCGCTGACCGGTCTGGGAAACTTGAAGCGATACCACGAGGCGGCGGCCGACTACTGGCGGTTGTGTCGGGCTCAGGCCCGGGCCAAGCAATCTCGACCCTTGTCGCTGATCCTGTTCGACCTGGACCACTTCAAGAAGATCAACGACCGCCACGGCCATCCGGCCGGGGACACCTGTCTGAAAACGCTGGCCGATCGATTCGGACACCTCCTGCGGGACGAGGACGCCTTCTGCCGGGTGGGCGGCGAGGAGTTCGCCGTCCTCCTGCCCCGAACCACCCTGACCGAGGCTCAAGAAATCGCCGAACGGCTACGTCGCCGACTCGAAGAAGTGGATATCCGCCACGTCCGGGACGACGACTCGAGGATCGAGTTGAAGTTGACGGCCAGCTTCGGGGTGGCCTCGATTTCCGGCGGCGATGCCGAGACCGATCCCCGGAAAATGTACGCGGCGGCCGACCAAGCCCTGTACCGGGCCAAGGAGGCCGGTCGAAACCG
>JAHJDS010000194.1 GCA_018812395.1 Pseudomonadota bacterium | reverse complement strand
GTCCCGACATCTTGATGAGCTTATCGATGTCGCCCTCCTGGCCCCGGCCCTCGGTGATGGCCTCCAGCATTTCCATGAGGCGCAAAGTCCCTTCCCGGCACGGGGTGCATTTGCCGCAGGACTCATCCCGGGTGAAGTCCAGGAAATACTTGGCGACGTCCACCATGCAATCCTTTTCGTCCATGACGATCATGCCGCCGGAACCCATGATCGATCCGGTGGCCTTGAGCTGCTCGTAGTCGATGGGCAAATCCAGCAACGAGGCCGGGATGCATCCGCCCGAGGGGCCGCCGGTCTGGACGGCCTTGAACTCCTTGCCGGCCGTGACGCCGCCCCCGGCGTCGAAGACGATCTGGCGCAGGGTGGTGCCCATGGCCACCTCGACCAGGCCGGTGTTGTTGACCTTGCCCACCAGCGAAAAGACCTTGGTGCCCTTGGAGCCGGCGGTGCCGATGGAGGCGTACCATTCGCCGCCCCGGGCGACGATGACCGGGACGTTGGCCCAGGTCTCGACGTTGTTGAGGTTGCTGGGCCGGTACCAGAGGCCCTTCTCGACGGTGTGGATGTGCTTGCCCCGCGGCTCGCCGATCTTGCCCTCCAACGAGGCCATCAGGGCCGTGGACTCGCCGCAGACGAAGGCCCCGCCGCCGCGGGTGACGATCATGTCGAAGTCGAAGCCCGTGCCCAGGATGTTTTGGCCCAGCAGCCCGTACTCCCGGGCCTGGGCCAGGGCGTGGTTCAGGGTCCGGACGGCCACCGGGTACTCGTTGCGGCAGTAGATGTAGCCTTCCCGGGCGCCGATGGCGTAGGCGCCGATGATCATCCCTTCGATGACCGAGTGGGGATCGCCCTCGAGGATGGACCGGTCCATGTAGGCCCCGGGATCGCCCTCGTCGGCGTTGCAGATGACGTACTTCAACTCGCCGCGGGACTTGCGGCACGAGGCCCATTTGCGCCCGGCCGGGAAGCCGCCGCCGCCCCGGCCCCGGAGGCCCGAGACCAGCATCTCGTCGATGACCGCCTCGGGCTCCATCCCGGTCACGGCCTGGAGCAGGGGCCGGTAGCCGCCCATGGCGATGTAGTGCCGGATGTCGACGGGATCGATCAGGCCGCAGTTGCGCATGGCGATCTTGAACTGGATCTTGAAGAAGGGCACGTCGTTGATGGAGGGCAAGTTGGCGACGATGTCGCTCTGGGCCGACTCGTCGTACTTGTGGATAATGTCCTGGATGAGGTTGTGTTCGTCCTCAATCCGGCCCATGACCCAGCGGCGCTTGAGCTTGTCGTCGTCCGGATTGTTGAGCAGCCGGACGGCCACTTCGGGCGTCATTTGCCGGAGCACCACCCGGCCCTGCCCGGGGGCCATGATGTCCATCAGCGGTTCGCGCTGGCAGAAGCCCAGGCAGCCCGTGGCGGCGAGGACGATTGGCGACTCGGTCCTTTCCCTTTCCTCGACCAGGGCGGCGTGGACCTTGCCGGCCCCGGTGGAAATGCCGCACGACGCCTCGCCGATGGTGAACTTGACGTCCTTTTCCGGGAAAAGGGTCGTCAGGCCCTCGGCCTGGACCCGTTCCAGATCGGACAGATTGGTGACCTTCATGTTCTCACTCATAGGTATCCAATATGTCCAGCATCTGGTCGGGGGCCAGCCGGGAATGGGTGTCGTCGTCGATGACCATCACCGGGGCCAGGGCGCAGGCCCCCAGGCACCGGACCGATTGCAGTGAAAAGCGCATGTCCTCGGTGGTCTCGCCGTCCTCGATGGCCAGGTCGCTCTGGAGTCGCTTGTAGTTCTGGGGTTGGCCCTTGACGTGACAGGCCGTGCCCAAACAGATGCTGATGATGTGCCGTCCCCGGGGCACCAGGGAGAAGGCCTTGAAGAACGTGGCGATGGAGTACAGGTTGGACGGTGCCATGTCCACCCGCCGGGCCAGGTGCCGGAGGGCCTGCTGGGGCAGATAGTTGAACTCGTTGTTGATGTCGAGGAGCATCTGGAGCGCGAAGTGGGCCTGGCCGCCGTAGCGGTCGATGACTTGGTCCACGTACTCCATGTCCACCGGCGGCTCTTCCGGCGGACCCGCCGCCGGCGCCCCGGCCGGGGCCTGGGTCGTCAGATCTTGTTGAGCGTCCGTGTCGTTCATTTCCGTCTCATCCGAACAGGGTCCGGGCCGCCCGGTAGAACATGTCGGTCAGGCTGCCGGGAAAGAACCCGGCGTAGACCAGGGCGGCCATCAGGGCGACGTTGAGAACTCGATTGGGCCACGTGGCCCGCACCACGGGCAACTCGCCCGGCTCGGCCAGGTAGGCCATCCGCAGCACCCGGAGATAGTAGTACAACGAGATCACCGCGTTGACGGCGCCGACGAGCACCAGGAACCAGTGGCCCTGCTTCATGGCCGCGGCGAAGACGTACCACTTGGCCACGAAGCCGACCGTGGGCGGGATGCCGGCCAGGGAGATCAGGCCGGTAAGCAGGGTCAGGGCGTACAGCGGCGAGCGGGAGTAAAGGCCGGACAGGCCGGTGATGGGCAGATCGCCGCCGTCGGTGGCGATGCGGGTCAGCACGTAGAAGCAGGCGAAGTTCATCACCAGGTAACCGGCGGCGTAGAAGGCGCTGGCCGCGAAACCGGACGGGGTCATGGCCACCACGCCGATGAGGATGTATCCGGCGTGGGCGATCGAGCTGTAGGCCAGCATCCGCTTAAAATCCTTCTGGACGATGGCCGCCAGGTTGCCGACGGTCATCGAGGCGATGGACAAAAAGGTCAGGGCCTGGACCAGGCCGACGTTGGCGCCGTCGCCGCCGGCCAGGGCGAAGATGCGGACGATGACCGCCACCGCCGCCGCCTTGGACACCGTGGCCACGAAGGTGGCCACCTGGTTGGCCGAGCCCTGGTAGACGTCCGGCGCCCAGAAGTGGAAGGGAAACAGCGACAGCTTGAACATCAACCCGGCTCCGGTGAAGAGCAGGGCGACCAGGGTCGCCGGGTTGCGCAGCAGGGTCGGCATCTGCCGGAAGATGTCGGCCAGGTAGGTGGTGTGGGTCAGGCCGAAGAGGTAGCTCATCCCGAAGAGCATCACCGCGCTGGCCGCGGCGCCGAAGAAGAGGTACTTGACCGCCGCCTCGACCTCGGTGCCCCGGCCGGTGTCCCGGCGCAAGGGCACCAGGATGTAGAGCGAGTAGGAACTCAGCTCCAGGGCGATATACAGCGTCAGCAGTTCGACCGCCGACACCAGCAGGACCATCCCCAGGGTGCAGGTGGTCAGGAAGAAGTAGTACTCGCCGTGGTACTTCTCGTCCACGCCGCCCAGGTCCGAGGACAGGCAGACGACCAGAAACAGTCCCAGGACCAGCACCACCTTGAAGATCTGAGAAAACAGGTCCACCTGGTAGGCGCCGAAGAACAACGTGCCCTGGGCCGGGAGTGAGATCAGGGTCACCGCCAGGCAGACCGAGGAGGCGAACAGGGCGCTCAACTGGGCCACCCGGGCCCGGGCGTTGAACAGGGACAGGCCCAGCATGACCACCGCCATGGCCGACAAGGTCACTTCCGGTAAAAACCGCAATACGTCCATCACTTCTGCGCCAACCTCAGTCGATCGGGCCTGGTAATCCCGTTTTCCTTCAATCAGGGACCGCGTCGGTTCTCGAGCCGCCCCTCAAAAAGGGCACCTTCTAGGTTCGTTTCTCCCGATCAGGCTCCTAGTGCCACCCCGTGACCAGCGGGCCGACGGCCGTCTGGATCAGATCGGTCATCAGCCGGGGAAACAGTCCGAAAAAGACGATCACGCCCACGATCAGGGCCCGGGGCGCGGCCAAAAAGGGGCTCATGTCGGGCAGGCCGGCGAACTTCTCGTTCTTGACGCCGAAGAAGGTCTTCTGGACCACCCGCAGCATGAACAGCGCCGAGATGACCAGCCCCAGGATGGCGAAGGTGCCCCGGATGGGGTAGGTCTTGAAGGCGCTGATGAACACCAGCAACTCGGCCCAGAACGAGGCCATCACCGGCACGCCGATGCCGGCCAGACAGGCGACGATGAAAAAGGCCGAGCCGGTGGGCATGATCTGGGAGAAACCGCCCAGTTCGGGGATCATCCGGGTGTGGGCGTGATCGTAGATGTAGCCCACCGCCGAGAAGAAGAGGGCGGTCATCACCCCGTGGGCGAACATCTGGAACACGGCCCCGTTGATGCCGTCGATGGTCATGGTGGACAGCCCCAGCATGACGATGCCCATGTGGCTGACCGACGAGTAGCCGATGACGTACTTCAGGTCGGTCTGGGCCAGGCCGACGAAGGCGCCGTAGACGATGCCCACCGTGGCCAGCACGGCCATCAGTTCGGCCCAGTAGGCCAGTCCCTCCGGACAGAGCATCATCGCCACCCGCAGGACGCCGTAGGCGCCCAGCTTCATCAGCACCCCGGCGTGGAGCATGCTCACCGCCGTGGGCGCCGCCACGTGGCCCACCGGCGACCAGGTGTGGAACGGCCAGCAGCCGGCCAGGGTGCCGAACCCGAACAGCAGCAATATGAAAACGATCTTTTGCACCCCGAAGGGGAACGGGGCCAACTGGGCCATGAGCACCATGTCGAAGGTCCCCGGCGAGGTGTAGCTGAACAGGAGCAGGATCCCCGGGATGATCAGGGCGGACCCGGCCATGAGGTACAGCGTCAGCTTCATGGCCGCGTATTCCTTGCGGGTCGAGCCCCAGATGGCGATCAGCGGGTACATGGGCACGACCGCGATCTCGTAGTACAGGAAGAAGAAGAACAGGTCCTGGGCCATGAACACGCCGAACACGCCGAGCACCAACAGGTGCATGAAGGCGAAGTACTCCTTGGCCCGGTTGGTCAGCTCCCACATGGACCAGACGCCGGTGAAGTAGACGATGGCGTTGAGGAGCAGCAGCGGCGCGTTCAGGCCGTCCACGCCGTTGAAGTAGGAGATGCCCAGTTGCTTGATCCAGGGCACCTTCTCCACGAACTGGTACTCGATGTCGCCCCAGGTCACGCCGAAGTCCCTGATCCAGCCCACCTCGGCCAGGAAGTCGGCCACGAACCTGGCCCGCCCCTGATCGAAGGAGATGAAGACCAGCAGCGCCAGGAGCAGGGCGAAGCCGGAAAAGCCCAAGGATATCCAGCGGACCAGGTCCTCCCGCTGTTTGGGGAGGCAGATGGTCACCAGCAGAGCCCCCACCGGACTGAGGAGTATCAGCGTCAGGACCGGTATGCTTTCCAGGAGGGCGTTCATGGGCTTTCCTTACGCGAACACCAAAATCAGGCCGAGTCCGGCCATGACCACGAAGGCCAGCATCAGGTTCTTCTGCAGTTGGGCCGACTGCATCCGGCTCAGCAGCCAGCCGCCGCCGATGGTCCCCTGGGACACGGCGTCCACGCCGCCGTCGATGATCCGGCGATCGTTGAGGGTGAAGAACCGGGAGAAGACGCCGTAGATCAGCCGGTCCAACACGCCCCGCCAGAAGTGATCCAGGTACCAGCGCTTGTCGAAGAAGTTGGCCACCGCCGGCAGGTATTCGATGAAGCCCTTGCGCCTGGCGCCGGGGCGGCCCCATTCCCAGTAGGCCAGGAGGATGCCGGCCAGGGCCGAGCCCAGGGCGGCGTAGAGCAGCCAGGCGTGCGAGCCGCCGTGGGCCGCGGCCCCGTGGGCCGCCGCGGCCGCGTGCCCGGGGACGTGCGAGTCGCCGATGAAGTGATGGATCGCGCCTTCGAAGAAACCCAGGCCGATGGTCGCCAGGGCCAGGATGATCAGCGGGATCTCCATCACCCACTCATGCCCGTGGTGTTTCTCGTGACCGCCGTGGGCCGCGTCCTCGATCTGTCCCTGGTCGTCGGCGTCCAGGGGCGCCTCATGAGCGCCGGTACCGATCCGGTCGCCCCGGGGGAACCACATGATGAAGATCAGCCGGAACGAGTAGTAGGCCGTCAGGAAGGCCCCCAGCAGTCCGGCGATCAGCCAGACGAGGCCCTTGTCGGCCAGGACCTTCATGATCGCTTCCTTACTGAAGAAGCCGGAGAAGGGGAAGATGCCGGCCAGGGCCAGGGCGCCGACGGACATGGTGATCATCGGCAGCCAGTTCTTGCGGGCGCCGCCGCCGGCCGAGATCTCGAACATGTCGTTGGAGTGGAAGGCGTGGATGAATACCCCCGAGGACAAAAAAAGCATCGCCTTGAAGCCGGCGTGGGTGGTCAGGTGGAACACCCCGGAAAAGTATCCGCCCGCCGCCAGGGCCATGACCATGAACCCGAGCTGACTGACCGTCGAGTAGGCCCAGACCTGTTTCAGGTCCCGGGCGTTGAGCGCCATGGTCGAGGACATGAGCATCGTCACCGTGCCGATGGCCAGGGCGACCAGCATCGTCGTCTCGGACGCGGCGAAAAAGGGGAAGATCCGGGCGAACAGATACACGCCGGCGGCGACCATGGTCGCCGAGTGGAGCAGGGCCGAGACCGGGGTCGGGCCCTCCATGGCGTCGGGCAACCAGGTCAGGAGCGGGAACTGGGCCGACTTGCCCATCACCCCGCAGAAGATGAGCAGCGAGCTGATGGTCACCAGGGTCGGGGTCATGACGTTGAGCGTCCCGGCCAGGCCCAGCTCGAAACCGAACAGGTCGCCGAACCAGGGGCCGAAGACCAGGTGGCCGTCGGCGCCCAGGGGCGTGATGATCTGACCGATGTACAGGTTCCCCACGTGGAGGAACAAAATGATCAGCCCCAGGAAGAAGCCGATGTCGCCGAAGCGGGTGACGACGAAGGCCTTCTTGCCGGCCACGGCCGCCTCGGGTTTCTGGTACCAGAAGCCGATGAGGAGGTACGACGCCAGGCCGACCAGTTCCCAGAAGATGTAGAACTGGAGCATGTTGTTGGAGACGACCATGGTGATCATCGCCCAGGCGAACAGCGACAGGCAGGCGTAGTAGCGCGAAAACCCGGGGTCGCCGCGCATGTACCCGATGGAGTAGACCTGGATCAGCCAGGAGACGATGCAGACGATGCACAGCATCAGCAGCGACAGCGGGTCGAGATATAGCCCGAAGGGCACCTTGACGTGGGCCGAGAAGAGCCAGTAGGTGGTGGCCTCCAGGGGGACGCTCAGGCCCCAGTTGGCGGCCAGGAGATAGACGGACAGGATCATGGGCACCGTCGAGCAGATCAGGCTCACCGCCAGGCTGACCTTGGGCCAGTAGCGGAAGACGAGCATGATCAGCCCGAAGCTGATCACCGGCAGCGCGACGCAGATGAAGGTCAGCGCGATGTTGGTGTCGACGAAGAACTCGCTCAGCACGTCAGTGCTCCAACCTAGAGGCGTGCTCGATATTGATCGCCTTGAAGCGACGGTAGACGGCGACGATGATGGCCAGGGCGATGGCCGCCTCGGCGGCGGCGATGCCCATGATGAACAGGGTGAAGATCTGGCCGATCTCGGGCTGCGGGGCGGTGAACCTGTTGAAGGCCATGAAGTTGATCCCGGCCCCGTTGAGCATCAGTTCGATGGAGATCAGCATCCCGATGAGCGTCCGTCGCCGCAGGATCCCGAACAGCCCCAAGGCGAAGAGCCCGGCGGCCAGGACGAGGTAGACGGTCAGGCTGTTCATGCTTCGTCCGCTCCGCTCGGTTGGTCTTCGGTTTCGCTCCGCCGGTAGTACCGCTGGGCGGTCAGCACGGCGCCGATGATGGCCACCAGGAGGACCACGGAAATGAGTTCGAACACCAGGGCGTAGCTGGTCAGCAGGGACCGGCCGATGGTCCCGACGTCCCAGCCGATCGAGTCGAGCCCCCAGAAGGTGAAGGTCTGCATCAAGGTCCAGCCCGGCGAGGGCCGCCAGTCGGTCTTGAGGATCAGCACCAGCAGGGCGATGAAGACCATGGCGCTCACGGCGAAGGTGATGATGGTCTTGCCCGCGTGGCGCGGCGGCCCGGCCAGGTACAGCGGCCGGCCGAGCATGACGGCGAAGACGATGGCGATGCAGATCGCCCCGACGTAGATCAGGATCTCCATGACCGCCACGAAGGGGCTGCCCAGGAACAGGAAGACGCCGGCCACGCCGAACAGGGCCAGGGCCAGGCCGAGGACGTTGTGGAAGATATTTTTGAGGCCCACCGCCAGCAAGGCGCCCAGCAGGGTCACGCCGACCACCACCCAGAAGGTGAACTCGGCCAACAGGCTCGAGGGCACGAGGTCCTGCACGGCGGCCGTGGCGGCCCATGACGTCAAATTGGAGGCGGCCCCGATCATGCTCGTTCCTCGAACCTGGCCACCAGGTCGATCACGCCGTCCCAGCGGGACAGGGAAGCCAGTTCAAATTCCTTGGAAAACGTCAGCGCTCCGGTGGGGCAGGCGTCCACGCACAGGCCGCACAGCGAGCAGCGGGTGAAATCGATGACGTAATGGGTGGGCCGTTTGTGGTCCTTGACGTGGTCCTTCATGCCTTGGACCAGGATCAGCTTCGAGGGGCACTCCCGGACGCAGGTCCCGCAGGCGACACACAGTTGGCCGTCGCCGTTGGGTCCCCGTTTGAGTTCGATGTGCCCCCGGAAGTTGTCGAACATCGTGACCTTGTACCGGGGATACTGCAGGGTGATGACCGGGCGGAACAGCCGCTTGACGGTCACCCCCATTCCGGCGATCAGGCTCCAGCCGCCGACCAGTATTTCACGCAGCAAACCCATCTACCTCACCAGCTTGATGACCACGGCCGTGACCACCAGGTTGAGCATGGTCACCGGGACGAGGACCTTCCAGCAAAAAGTCATCAACTGATCGAACCGGAGCCGGGGGAAGGTCCAGCGGACCCACATCATGACGAAGATCAGGACGTAGATCTTGAGGAAGAACCAGACGAAGCCGGGCAGGACCGGTCCCCGCCAGCCGCCGAAGAACAGGGTCACCATCAGGGCCGAGACGATGAACATGTTGGTGTATTCGGCCAGGAAGAACAGGCCGAAGCGCATGCCCGGATACTCGGTGTGGAATCCGGCGATGATTTCGCTTTCCGCCTCGGGGATGTCGAACGGCGCCCGGTTGGTCTCGGCCAGGGCGCAGATGAAGAAGACCAGGGCCGCCACCGGCTGGAAGATGACGTTCCACAGCCCGCCGCTCTGGGCGTCGACGATGGCGGTCATGCTGAAGGAGCCGGTCATCAACACGATGTTCATCGCCGCCAGGATCAGGGGGACCTCGTAGGCGATGATCTGGGAGACGCTCCGGTAG
>JAHJDS010000592.1 GCA_018812395.1 Pseudomonadota bacterium | reverse complement strand
CGCCCTCTTCGAGGATCGCCGGACCCCGGTCACCAGCGACCACCAAAGCCCGAGCCCACGACGCCTCCGGTCTCGGACCTCGCGCCGCCGCTGGTGCCCGTGTCCGACGCTCCACCCCTCGCCATCGACGACGTGCAGAGCAAGGCTGCATCCCGACGAGATCGCATCCAGGACGTGCAGCGCACGGTGCGTGAGGCCCTGCACAGTCGCAGCATCCGGCGCGGCGACGACATTGCGCTGGACGGCGCGCTGCGCGAGCTGGATGCCGCCATCGGTGCGGACAACCTCGACGCTGTCGCGCAAGCCGGCGATCGTGCGCTCAGGGCGCTGAAGGCGGTGGCGATCAACAAGAGATTCGTCGACGCCAAGCTGGATCGCTACAACACGCGCATCGGGAACAGGTTAGAGGGCTGGCCAAACGCCTTGTCCGGGGCAATCATGGAGGCCATGGACGCACAGAACTACGAGAAGGCGAACCGTCTCCTCAGCAAGGGCATGCAGAACCTGGACGAGGGACGATGACGATGCTGGTCCTGGCCGCACTGCTCGCAGGTCTGACCCTGGCACCGTCCGCCACCGCCGCCTCGCCGCGCATGGCCCTGGTGCTGACCCGCGCCCAGGGTCTGAACCACGTCGAACAGCAGAGCCTGCGCAACTCTCTGGCCGAATCGCTGGTGATGTACGGAGCCAAGGTCAGGCCATCGAGCCTGACCAGTGCTCTGGCGGCCTCGTGCATCGAAGAGGCAGCCTGCGCCAGGGATGCGGCCAGGGGGCTCGAGGTCGATGCCATCCTCGACGTGCGCGCCCTGCGTGTCGGCCCGACCCTGCGCCTGACCTACCGCGTCGTGGCCGGACCCAGTGGCGACCTGGTCGAGGAATTGCGATCCACCGGCCAGGCCAGCGATCCGACGAGCGAACTGGCCGTGCACGAGGCCCTGCAGCGCGCGGTGGCCATCGCCCGGGACTACACGCCGCCGGATCTCGTCGACACGCCGCCACCCGCTGCCGTCGCCCCCCCAACGGATCCGGTGGCACCGGACGCCCCCGTGCCACGAGCTCCCGAGGTCAGCACGGGACCGGGCCTGACCCTGACCAGCTTGTGGCGTTCGCTGGCCTGGTCCAGCGCTGGCCTCGGCGCCGGCCTGGTGCTGGGCGGCGTGGGCAGCGGCTTGCTCAGCGCACTGGCGCTCTCCGAGCAGGACCTGTGTCAGGCCAGCGCGTGCGCCGATCAGGCCATGCTCGACGTGCGTACGCGCCGCCTGGCCCTCAGCGCCAGCTTGCTGATCGCGGGGGGAGCAGTGTTCGGCGCCACGGGAGCTGGGCTCCTGCTGTTCGTCCTCGATGGTGAGTAAGCGCGTCTGGGTCGACCCTCAGCAGCGCGGAGCGAGGGTGTTCAGACCTTGACGGTGTGGACCTTGAGCGCGTCCACATCGGTTCGCCCCACCCCGTCCTGGCCTGCGAGCTGTATGTGCCGGGCATCCGCCAGGGTCATCTGCCTGTTGTTGAAACGCGCCACGCGCAAGGCATAAGCGTCCACCGCCACCACGTCGGTACCAGCGACCATGCGCCCGGGGGTGGCGGTCTCGCCAGGTCCGGCCGGTCCATTGGTCAGCAGCGCCCGCGTGGCGTCGACGATGGTGAGCTGCGGCACGATGGCCTTGCCCAGGTCGGCCACGCCCTGGTGCAGGTCGAACATGGTGTGAAAGACCTTGCGATCGTAGATCAGGCCCATCGCGTTCTTGAGCCCCAGCGACACGCCGGTCTCGTTGTGCGCCTTGGCCGCGGGCAGGTTGATGAGCACGTCAGCGCTGAGCACGGCCTTGGCGACCTCGACCTCCTTGAGCACCTTGCCGCCCTTGACCTGTCGCTTCTTGAAGTCGGCCTTGCCGGCCAGCAGCTTGATCTTGACCTCGGGAAGGGCTGCCAGGGCCGCGGTGAGACCGCAGCGGTCCAGGCACTTGTCGGCCTTGGCCTGGGGATACTCAACCACGGTGACGCTCTTGGCTCCGGCCTCCAGACACAGCTTCGCCACGGCAGCGACGGTGGCAGGGTGGGTGGTACAGGCCCAGTCCGGCGGGTTGGCAAAGGCCGCGTTGGGCTTGAGCACGACATGATCGCCCTTGCGCACGAAGCGCCCCATGCCGCCAAGAGCCTTCACCGCGGCCTGCACCATGGTCGCGGGATCGCTGCCGCTGACGTCGACCAGATCGGGATGTGCCTGAGCTGCCCACAGCTTGCGCCAGGGGGTGAGCACCGCCACAGCCAGAGAACCCACGGAGATACCCAGAAACTGTCGTCGATGCCACCTGCTCATGCGCTGTCCTCGCCCCCACGAGATGAACCTATTGAGGATAGCGCACGCTGGCGCGAGCTGCACGCAGCCCGGCACAGGCCTGGTCGCGGATACTCAGCCCGCGTCCTCGACGCTGGCGTCCTGTCCCGCTCCCGCAT
>JAHJDS010000193.1 GCA_018812395.1 Pseudomonadota bacterium | reverse complement strand
CGGCCGGGACGGCCGGCGGCGGGGCCGAGTCCCGGGGTCGGGGGCGATACGCCGCCCGGACCTTGGCCTGGAGCCGGGCCCAGGTGTCCGCGGACAAGGGCCGATGTTGGTACCTGGCCCGTACTTCCTCAGGCGAAACCGTTTCGACCAGACCGGTCGGCGCGCCTTTGTCGTCCAGCAGCATCAGATCCACCGCCGTTTCGGTGGCGGCGCACACGACCCATAGCGAGCGGTGGGTCTCCCGCCCCTTGGCCGTATGGCCGGTGCCGGCCTGAAGGGTGGCCTTCAGGACGTAGACGCCTTCCTCAATCATCGACATCCACCCTCCCCTTCACCTCGAAGCCCGCGTCCGGGGACGACTCGGCGATCCGCCGCAAGGCCTCGAGGGTCTTTTGCGCCTCCGCCTCGTCGACGCGGTGAATGGCGAAGCCGGCGTGGACGATGACGTAGTCCCCCGCGGCCAGGGGTTCGGGCAACAGCATGGTCGACACCCGCTCGAGTCGGGCGCCCAGCAAGTCCACCTCGGCCATCTCGTCTTCGGGCATCACCTTGCTCACCAGCATCGGAACGGCGACGCACATTCCTTCCTCTCCCATTCCCCGGATCCTCGTCGGGACGGCCCGGGTCACGTCAGCGGCAACGGCTCGTTCGGATCGAAATCCTTGGCGATGATCGGGCCCACGCCCAGGGATCGGATCTCGTCGATGACCGCCTCGATCATGGCCGGCACCGCCGCGGCCACCGACGCCGACAATTCGACATTATACGGATTGATATCCTCGGGCTCAACACCAATTATAGTCACCGGCGGCTCGTGGTCAAATATTTCCCGGCAGATGTTGATGGCCTCGACCAGATCGGTCTGATGAATCGAGGTCTTGTAGGTCACGGTTTTGGGCAGATCATCGGCCGTGAGGCGATACCGCGTCCCCGGCCGGCCGCGGTTGGTCACGGCGTCGACGACGATCAGCCGCGAGGCGGCGTGGATGACCGACAACAGCGACAGGCCCAGCGTGCCGCCGTCAATGACGGCCACCTGGTCGGGAAACTCGTAGCGCCGCTGCAATTCCTGAACGACACGGACGCCGACCCCCTCGTCCCGGAGCAGGACGTTGCCCACCCCGAGAACGACGATCTTGCCGTCCAGATTCTCGATGCTCACGTCTACCCTTCACGGCGAAAAAGACCGGAGCGGACGATCAGGTTGCCGTCCGCTCCGGCCGTTGGTTTTTCCCGGGAAAAACCCGGGGGCCGGAGCCCCCGGTTCACTTACCTAGCTCACCCGGAACTTGCGGACCTCGTTGGTCTCCGGATCGATGACGTGCACCGCGCAGGCGATACACG
The DNA here is from genome assembly GCA_018812395.1 of Pseudomonadota bacterium. Taxonomy (GTDB): domain Bacteria; phylum Desulfobacterota; class Desulfarculia; order Desulfarculales; family JAHJDS01; genus JAHJDS01. The sequence continues at coordinate 1,401 of JAHJDS010000193.1, read as the reverse complement.
GGTCGAAGGAGTGGACGGTCCGGATTATCTCCAGGGGCCGCTTGGGATCGGCGACGGGCGTGTTGAGCAACGCCTCCTCGACCGGGCCCAGTTTGCCGCGGCGGCAGCGGGGACCCAGGTTCCAGGTGGACGGCACGACGTATTGGTAGTTCTTGATCTTGCCGCCCTTCTGCTCGACCCAGTGGCCCAGGGCGCCGCGAGGCACGTCGTTCCAGCCGTAGCCCTTGGATTGCTTGGGCACCTTGTACTTGGCGGCCACCTTCAGGTCGCCCTTCTTGACGTTCGCCAGGAGTTCATCGGTCCACTTGACCATCGAGTCGGCGATGGCCTTGGTCTCGACGGCCCGGGCGGCGTGGCGGCCCAGGGTCGAGAAGCAGGCGGCCACGGGCACGCCGAGTTTCTTGAGCACGTAGTCGACCAAGCCCTTGACGTCCTTGTGGCCCTTGCCGTAGGCCACCAGGACGCGGGCCAGGGGGCCGACCTCCATGGACTGACCCTTGTAGCGCGGGGCCTTGAGCCAGGAGTACTCGCGGCGGGTGTTGGGCTTGGCGCCGCCGGTGGGCTTGGCGTCGGTGCGGCCCCGATAGGGATGGTAGGGGCCCTTGCTCCGGTACCAGGCCCGGGTGGCGTCCTCTGTGACACGACGCTGGTCGACCTTGCCGACCTTGCCCACGTTGCGCTTGTAGATGACGCCCTGGGGCAGGTAGGGGTTGCCCTTGGCGTCCGGGAACTCGCCGTAGGCCAGGAAGTTGGTGCAACCGCCCCACTTGGCCCAGTCCTTGTAGAAGCCGGCCACGGCCAGGATGTCGGGGATGTAGTAGGTGTCGATGAACTGGCGCATCTCGTCGAGGATCTTGCGGAACTGACCGATGCGGGCCGGGTTGAGGTCCTGGATGCAGGACACGCCGCCGGCGACCAGGCTCTGGAGGTGCGGGTTCTTGCCGCCGAAGATGGCCATGGCCTGGGCGGCCTTGATCTGCTTCTGCAGGGCCAACAGGTAGGAGTTGACCGCGATCAGGTTGACCTCGGGCGGCAGCTTCATGGCCGGGTGGCCCCAGTAGCCGTTGGCGAAGGGACCCAGTTGGCCGCTCTTGACGAAGTTGGCCAGGCGGTCCTTGACCTTCTGCAGGCCGGCCGCGGTGGCCTTCCGGCCCGGATGGAGGCTGTTGGAGATGTCGGCCGCCTTCTTGGGATCGGCCTTCAGGGCGGAGACCACATCGACCCAGTCGAGGGCCGAGAGGTGATAGAAGTGAATCGGGTGGTCGTGAATGAACTGGGCCGCCATGATCAGGTTGCGAACCATCCGGGCGACCTTGGGAATGCGGACCTTGTAGGCGTCCTCGACGGCCCGGATCGAGGCCGAGCCGTGGACGTAGGTGCAAACGCCGCAGGACCGCTGGG
>JAHJDS010000192.1 GCA_018812395.1 Pseudomonadota bacterium | reverse complement strand
CGCTTAAGAAATAGGGAGGCTTCGCCGTGAAGACCCAGGAAGTCAGCTTCTACACCGAGCTTGGCGTCAAGCTGTCCGGCCTGCCGGGACGCCAGCTCCAGAATATGTTCGAGGGCATGGCCGACGGGTCCATCAAGGCCTTTTACGTCTGCGGCGAGAACCCGGCCAACTCCGATCCGGACAGCCGCCACGTCGAACACTGCCTGGACCGGGTCGAGTTCATGATCGCCCAGGACCTGTTCCTGACCGAGACGGCCCGGTTCGCCGACGTGGTCTTCCCGGCCGCGGCCTGGGCCGAAGGGGACGGCACCTTTTCCAACTCGGAGCGCCGGGTCAGCCGGGTGCGGAAGGCGGTCGATCCCCCCGGACAGGCCAAGCCCGACTGGTGGATCGTTCGCGAACTGGCCCGGCGGATGGGGCACGACTGGGCGGCCGACACCCCCCGTCGCATCTGGGACGAGGAGATCGCCCCGCTGACGCCCCAGATGGCCGGGATCACCTACCGGCGCCTGGAGGGCGACGGCCTGCAGTGGCCGGTGCCGACCCTCGATCATCCCGGCACCACTTGCCTCCACCGCAACGGCGAGTTCACCTGCGGCCTCGGCGTGTTCAAGCCGGTCGAGTTCAGGCCCCCGGCCGAGTTGCCCGACGAGGAGTTCCCGCTGGTCCTGACCACCGGCCGCCGGCTGCCGATCTACCACACCCACACCCAGACCAGCCGCAGCCAGGGCATCCCGGACCTGCTCCCCGAGGACTACCTGGAGATCAATCCCGCGGACGCGGGCCCGAGGGGCATCGAGTTCGGGGACGTGGTCGAGGCCGCCACCCGGCGCGGCCAGATCAAGGTCAAGGCCTGGGTCACCGACCGGGTGCCGCCGGGCACGGTCTTCGTCACCTTCCACTTCCGGGACACCAACGCCAACTGGCTGACCAATCCGGCCTATGATCCGGTGTGCGGTACGCCCGAGTTCAAGGCCTGCGCCGTGGAGATCAAGAAGGCGGCCTGATTGGCAACGTCTTCACGATGAGACCAGGGGGCGAATGATCGCCCCCTTTTTTTTATGGTTTGGACCTGGGTGTTCTGCAATAACTGCCGCGGGCTGCCTTGGAGGCGCGCACGCACTCGCCATGGAGCGGGCGGGCGCGCCGGGGCTGGCTTTGGAAACAGGTCTGGATCGGGGCGGGCGAATGATGACCACTTAAAAACAAACCAGCCTGCCGGTCGGAAACCAGACTCGATTGAAGACGGGTAACCTCGCCCGAGAGTGACCCGGGGGACTTCAGCCAGGGCGGCCCCAGGAATATTCCCGGATGGGAGGATCGTAAATATTTATATCCTCGTTTTCATGTCGGTTTAGTAGTATAATTCATTCATAATCGAGAGGATTAAGGGCGGCCTTTAGGCCGGTCGGTTTTTATTTCGGCTGACTGAGGACAGGAGGGTCTGATGGAGTCCGAAATCAAAGGGGCCGTTGGTGGCGGCCGGATGACGAGGCGGACTTTTGTCCGGGGCGCCCTGGGCGCGGGGGCGGTTCTGATGACGCCCGTGGGCGGCGCTGTGGCGGCGGTCAAGGTCAAGAAATACGGGATGGTGATCGACGCCGACCGTTGCACCGGCTGCCACGGGTGCACCATCGCCTGCCTGAGCGAGAACAACGTCCCTGACGGCCACTACCGGGCCTGGGTCAAGGTGATGGCCAAGGGCCGCTACCCCGTCGCTAGCATCCACTTCCTGCCTCGACTGTGCAACAACTGCGAAGACGCGCCCTGCCTGAACCTGTGCCCCACCGGGGCCACCTACCGGACCCCGGAAGACGGCGTGGTTCACGTCAACCGCAAGGTCTGCGTCGGCTGCCGGATCTGCGTCACGGCCTGCCCCTACGGCTCGAGGTTCGTCAACCCCCTGACCAACACCGCCGACAAATGCGACTTCTGCTATCACCGCATCACCCGGGGGATGAACCCGGCCTGCGTGGACGCCTGCACCGGCCGGGCCCGCATCTTCGGGAACCTGAACGACCCCCAAAGCGCGGCCTCGAGGTACATTAACGGCCGGCCCACCCAGCGCCTTCGGGCCGACCTCGACACCCGACCCAAGGTTCACTACGTCAACGCCGACCGGTCGATTATGGGGCCGGATTACACCCGGTTACTGGCGGGGAGGTCGTGATGGAACAAGCGGTTCAGCACATTTACGGGGTTCAACACGGGGTGCCCCTGGGATATCTCATCGCCTGGTACCTGTGGCTGATTTCCCTGGCCGAAGGCACGCACATCGTCGCCCACCTCAGTTGGCTTTATTACCGCGAACCCGAGATTCGTCCTTTGGAGAAGGTGGGCACTTTCCTGCCCTTTATCATCCTGGCCCTGGTGCCCCTGCTACTGGTGGCCGACCTGGGCCATCCGGAGCGGTTCCACACCATGTTCTACAACTGGCACTGGACCTCGCCGGTGGCCTACGGCGTGTACATCATCACCTTGTGCATGATCTCCTACGCCGTTCACTCCTATTACCTCTTCCGGCCGGAGTTGATCGTCCGCGCCCGGGAAGAAGGCTTCCGGGCAAGCCTGTACCGGCTGCTGCTCGTGTTCGCCGGCCGGCCCGAGGGGACCGCCGAGGAGATCCACGGGCGGCAACAGCGGCGCGAGCGGACCTGGGCGGCGATCAGTCTGGCCTTTTCCTTTCTGGGCCTGATCTACCTGGGGATTTTGTTGGCCTCGTTCAAGGGCCGGGTGATGTGGCACTCCACGATCATGGTCTTCATCTTCACCAGCTTCGGGCTGACCAGCGGCGCGGCCTTCTTGATCCTGTTCACTCACCTCAAAAATATCCTGGTAAAAACCCCCGAGGCCGTCCTGGCCCGGCAACGGTATTACCTGTCGCGGTTCGGCGTCGTGTTGAAATACTCGCTTATCGCCCAGGCGGCGGTCCTGTTCGTTTACCTGGTGATGTTGTATTACACCGGCACCGGTGGACACCTGGCCGCCAAGGTCTTCCTGAGCGGCGCCCGGTCCCTCCAGTTCTGGATCTTGGTGGTGGCGATGGGCCTGATCGTGCCCTTTGGGCTGAGTGTTCATCGTCGTCTGCGGGACAATATCTTGGTTGCCTGCCTGGCCGCGGTGGCGGCCATGGTCGGCACCTTTACCGGCGTCGTCGGCATTTTCCTGGGCGGCCAGAGCCTGCCCCTGACCGGCTTCCGCTGGGAGCACCTGGCGCCCGAGCCAGGCAAAATGGCCTTCGGTCTGATCACAATGGCGGTCATGTTCGCGGCGTTCCTGGTCAGCTACAAGGTCCTCCCTTACGAGAACCTGGAAGGTTAGGAGGGGAAGTCAATGTCCGACAACACCAGCCGAAGAGACGTCATCAAGGCGACCCTGGCCCTGGGCGGTCTGGCGGTCGCCTCCGGGTGCAAGCGCGTAACGGAGGCCCCCAAGTGGATCGCCGGGGGCCCCGAGGTCGACCCCGTCGCGGACTACCAAATGGTCCGGACGGTCTGCCTGATGTGTCACAGCGCCTGCGGGCTCCAGGTCAAGGTCAAAAACGGGGTGGCGGTCAAGATCGAGGGCAATCCCTATCACCCCAACGTCATGGAACCCCATCTGCCCTACGACACCGACCCGGCCAAGGCCGACCGTGTCGGCGGCACATGCTGCGCCAAGGGCGGGGCGGCCCTGCAAACATTGTATAATCCCCGCCGCATCCAGCATCCCCTCAAACGAGTCGGCCCTCGGGGCTCGGGCAAATGGAAGACCGTCACCTGGGAGACGGCCTATAAAGAGATCATCGAGGGCGGCAATCTGTTCGGCGAGGGCCACGTCGACGGCCTGAGAGCCATCCGGAGCTTCGATCCCCTCGACCCGAAGGCCCCGGAACTGGGCCCCAAGGCCAATCAACTGTGCTTCATGGCCGGCCGCATCGAGCACGGCCGCAAGGAATTCACCGACCGCTGGTTCGCGGAGGCCTACGGCTCGGTCAACAAGCGCAACGATCACACCTCGATCTGCGAGACCTCGCATCACGTCGGCCTGGACTTGTGCTTTTACAAAAAGCACCACATTAAGCCCGATATCCTCAACAGCGAGTACATCATCTTCTTCGGGACCTCTCCCTATGAGGCCAACTTCCCGATGCAGGCCCTGGCCCGGAAGCTGAATTTCTTCCGGGAGCGGGGTGGCACCATGGTCATCGTCGATCCCCGTCTGTCCAACTCGGCGGCCAAGGCCCGCCGGTGGATCCCGATCCTGCCCGGGACCGACGCCGCCTTTGCCTTGGGGATGATGCGCTGGATGATGGACCACCACCGGGTCGACCTCGATTACCTGTCCTTCCCCAACCAGAAGGCTGCCAAAAAGGGCGCCGGCCACCTGACCTGGTCCGATGCCGCCTACCTGGTGCGGGCCGACAACGGACGCCTGCTGCGCCGGGGCAAGGCGATCCTGGTCATGTCCGGCGGAAAACCGGTTCCGGTGGCGCAGGCCTCCAGGGCGGACCTGCTGGTCGAGGCCACGGTCGAGGGAGTCAAGGTCAGAAGCGTGTACAAGCTACTGGTCGATCGGGTCAAGGAGCGGACGGTCAAGCAGTACGCCGACATTTGCGGCGTCAAGGCCGGCGACATCGCCCGCGAGGCCGATGACTTCACCTCGCACGGACGGCGGGCCGTGGCCGACTTCTACCGGGGACCGGTCCAGCACACCAACGGCACCTACACCGCCCGGGCCATCGCCATCTTGAACTTCCTGATCGGCAACGTGTCGTGGAAGGGCGGCTGCGAGGCCCACGGCGGCAGCCACTGGCACGAGATGGGCGGCAAGCCCGGCAATCCGTACAACCTGGCCAAGAAACACCACCCGGGCAAGGTCAAAGCCCGGGGCGTCCACATCGAGCGGCACAAGAACTCTTACGAAAAAACCACCGAGTTCAAACAAAAAGGCTACCCGGCCCGGCGACCCTGGTTCCCCTTCGCCTACAACCACAATTACCAGGAGGTCGT
>JAHJDS010000191.1 GCA_018812395.1 Pseudomonadota bacterium | reverse complement strand
CTTTCGAGAGCGGTGGTCATCGCCTCCGGCGGAGACTCTTGTATCTGGCCATATCCCGGGCCGCGGCCCGATTCTTTTTCAATCGGCGGTAAATGGCCGCCCGGGCCCGGTAATAGGCCGCCCGCCGCGGGGCCAGCTTGATGGCCCGGCCGCAGGCCCGAACGGCCCGTCGGAAACGAGCCAGGCGAAACAGGGCGAAACATCGCTCGTAATGAACCCCGGCCCGCCTGCCGGCCGGCAGGCCCTGGGTGAGGGCCCGGTCGAAGTCGGCCAGGGCGTCGTGGAATTTTTCTCGTTCGAGATTGGCCGTGCCGCGCAGGGCGTATCCCTCACCCGATTTGGGATCCAGTTTCAAGACGACCTCGGCCGCCCGGGCCGCTTGGGCCCATTTTTCAGCGGCGATGAGCCGGGCCGCCCGGTCCAGGGCCCGGGCTTTCTTGTTTTGCATGTCCATTTTCAATCGGTTCAGCTTCGCGGCCACGGATGGGTCGTGCGGCGCCAGGGCGGCCGCTTTCTGATATTCCACCAGCGCGGCGTGGAACTGGCCCCGGGACTGCAAGCGGCGGGCCGCCTGCGTCACCTGATCGAGACGGGCCACCGCCGCCCGCCATCGCCGCCGCAATCGGGCGGCAATCTTGTTCTCGGCGTCCAGGGCGACCGCCTGTTTGAGAAAATCGTCGGCCCGGCCCCAGTCCTTTTGCTCCAGGGCCGTAGCCGCCTGTTTCAGCCGCCGGCCGACTCGAGCCTCGAGGCGTCTAATTTTGGTCAGGGCCCGGGCGGCCACCTGGTGGTTCGGGGCCAGACCCATCGCCCGCTGGAAATGGTCTTTGGCCCTGGCCAGCCGCCTCCGGGCCAGGGCCGCCCGACCGGCCGTCAGGGCCGCGGCCACTTTTTTTGCATGCGCCCGCTCCCGGGCCGCGATCTTTTTTTCGGCCGCCGCGATTCGCTCCAGGGCCCGGCGGGCGGTCTGGTGGCCGGGATCAAGGGTTAATGCCTGGCCGTAGGCCGCCTTGGCCGCGGCCAGATCCTTGTTGGCCAGGGCCTTGCCCCCGCGGGCCAGCAGGTCCTTGATCCGCTGACCATCGGCGGCCAGTCGCCGGCCGGCCGCGGCAGCCCGCTTCCGGGCCAGACCCTGCTTGGAATCGAGGTCCAAGACCTGGAGATAGAGCTTGCGGGCTGGACCGTATTTTTTGTCCTGCCACAGCCGGTCGGCCCGCTCCAACCCAGCCGCGACCCGCTTGTCCATCTCGGCGATTCGGGCCAGGCCTTGACGAGCGCCCTGGTGGCCCGAATCGAGTTTCAGGATTCGTTGAAAAACCGCCTTGGCCGCGGCCGGGTCCTTGTCGGCCAGCGCCTTCTGGGCCACGGCCGCCAGGCGGGCCAGCTTCTCCGGCCGGTGTCTTTGCCGGGCCGCGATGAGGGCCAGCCTCTTTTGGAGCACGGGATGGTCTTGGGAGAGTCCGGCCACCTTGAGGTACAGCTCCCGGGCGGTCTGGTACTTCTTTTGCCGCCAGGCGGCCTCGGCCGCTTGGAGCCAGCCCATGATCCTCTTTTGGTCCGCCTTGACGGCCGCCAGGGAATTAAGCGCCGCCGGATGGTGGGGGTCGATTTTCAGGGCCTGGTGCAGATGGTCCCGGGCCGCGCTGAGCGTTTTTTGTTTTCGGGCCCTGTTCGCCCGGGCGATCAGCGGCGCCGTTCGGGCGGACAGGTCCTTGATCTTGGCCTCGGCCGACGCCAGGCGGACGCGCACCGCCCGGTCATCGGGCCGGACCTCGGCCAACCGGAGGTACAAATGACGGGCCCGCCGGAATTTTTTGTGCTTCCAGGCGGCGGCCGCCTGGGTCGTCCATCGCTTGACGTTGCGTTTGGTGCGGTAATCGTCCCAGGCCACATAACCGGCCACCGCCGCCGCGACCGCCATTGCCAAGACCAGGGCCGCCCCGGCGCGGACCAGGATCTTTTTCCGCCCTGGTTTGGCCGGCGGCCGGACCGGCGGTCGCCCTTGGTCCTTGTCGACCCGCGGACGCTCCGGTTCTTCCCGGGGAGGCTCGACGGGAGCGATCTTCTTCTGACGCGCCTCGGCCTGGCGTCGCGCCGTCATTTCGGCCTCCACCGCCGCCAGGGCCGCTTGGGCCAGGGCGTGGCGGAATTGGCCGGCCGTGGCGAACCGCCGGGTCGGGTCCGGGTCCAAGGCCCGGGCAACGACCGCGTCGATCCCGGGCGACAGTCCGGGCGCCGGCGTCGAGGGCGATTCGGCCGGGGCCTGGGGCGGGTGTCCGGTCAGCATCTCGGACATCATCACCCCGGTGGCGAAGAGGTCCGCCGCCGGACCGGCCGGGACCCCCGGCTCGTCCCCCTCTGCCCGGCCAATCCCGGCCCGTTGCTCCGGGGCCAGGTAGGGCGCGGCTTCGCCGTCGAGTGTCTCCGGAGTCGACGCCCCCCCGGACACGGCAAAGTCCGTCAGCTTGATCTCCACCTCGGGAAATTGGCCGAGGACCATCACGTTTTGGGGCTTGAGGCCCAGGTGGGGGGTCGTCCCGTGGGCGGACTGCAGGATGTCCAGGATGCCGATCACCACCCGGGCCGTCTCGCCCACTGAGAAGGCATGACCCGCCTCTCGGCGCTCGGCCAACACCCGGTCCAGGCTGACCCCGGGCACGTACGCCTGGGTGTGAAACCAGAGGTCGCCGTGGCGGCGCAGGTTGAAAATCTTGACCACGCCGGAGTGGCTCAAGGTCTGACACCTGATGATGCCGTCGATCAGCCGGGCGCGGACGTCGGGGACCAGTTCCGGCCGCCAGACCTTGAGGGCCAGTTCCTTGCCCTGCAGTTCCCGGTCCCGGGCCAGCCAGACCACACCCACCGGGCCCTCTCCCAGCCGGCGGCCGATCCCGAATCGGCCGTCCAGCACCACGCCCGGCGACAAGGGCCACACGACGTCGGGCGGGCCGGGCCGGTCCTCGGGCCCGGTTGACGCCAACGGCGAGTCGGATTCAAGAGGAGTCGGCAGCGACGCGCCGCAGTGGGCGCAAAAAGCGGCCCCGGGCGGATTGTCGGCGGCGCACTGGGGGCAGGTCATGGTCTCACCTCATCGTCTTACGGACCCGCGACTCGACCGTCCAAACGATACCGCGTTAGCCCCGGCCAGGCAAGGGTCGAGGCCGCCTCCGCCGGTCGGAGACGGCGGCGCGTCTTGTTTTCTGATAAGATTTGGACCAAGCCCCCGGTCAACCCCGGCCTTCCCAAGGAGACGTACCATGGCCGAGCATCAATGCGATCAGGATTACGGACTGCCCGAGGAAACCGCCGCCCGGGTGGCGGCCGAGATGCCGCCCCTGGTCAAAGAGATGGTCAACACCTGCGGCCGGGAGGACTGCTTCGACCACATCGGCCCGGTGGCCATCCCCTCCCACGCGGCGGTGGTGGATATTCTTCTTCAGGCCCGACGCATCCTGTTTCCGGGATACTTCACCCCCCGGCAGATCGACCCGGTGGCCCTGGAGTACTACCTGGGCCAGGAGATGACCCAACTGTACGCCGCCCTGAGCCAGCAGATCGTCCTGGCCGTCAGCCACGATTGCCTGCGCCAGGACCGGGCCTGCAGCCAGTGCACCCTCCGGGGCCATGAGGCGGCCCTGGTATTAATCCAACGCCTGCCCGGACTACGCCGCGTCCTGGCCATGGACGTCCACGCCGCCCTGGAGGGCGACCCGGCGGCCAAGAGCGCCGACGAGGTCATCTTCAGCTATCCCGGTCTCTACGCCGTGTCCGTCCACCGGCTGGCCCACGTCCTCTACGAACTGGGCGTGCCCCTGTTGCCGCGGATCATGTCCGAGCACGCCCACTCGCGGACCGGCATCGACATCCACCCCGGGGCCGACATCGGTCACCGCTTTTTCATCGACCACGGCACCGGCGTGGTCATCGGCGAGACGACGACCATCGGGGAGCGGGTCCGGCTCTATCAGGGGGTCACCCTGGGCGCGCTGTCCGTCCCCCCACAGGACGTGGAACGACTGCGCCACCAGAAGAGACATCCGACCATCGAGGACGACGTGATCATCTACTCCGGGGCGACCATCCTCGGCGGCGAAACCGTGATCGGCGCCCGGTCGGTCATCGGCGGTAGTGTCTGGCTGACCGAGTCGGTGCCGCCGGACACGACCGTCTTGCTCAAGGCGCCGGAGCTGGACTACCGGGGCAACCGCTCCGCCTCACCGAAAAGGTAGCGGCCGCGAAGGACTTTCAGGAGGAAACAATGAGTCAGGTCTTCCCCGACGTCACCCGGTCCGTGGGACGCACGCCCCTGGTCAGACTGAACCGCATCGCCGCCGGGGTCGGGGCGACCATCCTGGCCAAGCTGGAATTCACCAATCCCCTGTCCAGCGTCAAGGACCGCATCGGCGTGGCCATGATCGAGGCGGCCGAAAAAGAGGGGCTCATTAGCCCTGAGTCGCTGATCGTCGAACCGACCAGCGGCAACACCGGCATCGCCTTGGCCTTTGTCTGCGCCGCCCGGGGCTATCGGCTGCGGTTGACCATGCCCGAGACGATGAGCCTCGAGCGGCGCAAGCTGCTGAAACACCTGGGGGCGGAACTGGTGCTCACGCCCGGGGGCCAGGGGATGAAGGGGGCCATCGCCAAGGCCCGAGAGATCGTGGCCGAGACAACCGGGGCCTTCATGCCCGACCAGTTCTCCAACCCGGCCAATCCCGAGATCCACCGCCAAACCACGGCCGAGGAGATCTGGCGGGACACCGGGGGACAGGTGGACGCCGTGGTGGCCGGGGTGGGCACCGGCGGGACCATCACCGGCGTGGCCGAGGTCCTCAAGAGCCGGGTTCCCGGGTTTAGGGCCGTGGCCGTCGAGCCGGCCGCGTCACCGGTCCTGTCCGGCGGCCGGCCGGGGCCTCACCAGATTCAGGGCATCGGCGCCGGGTTCGTCCCGGCGGTGCTCAACACCGCGATCATCGACGAGATCGTTGGGGTGACCAACGAGGAGGCCTTCGCCTTCGCCCGCCGCCTGGCCAGGGAGGAAGGGCTGCTGGCGGGCATTTCCTCCGGGGCGGCCGTGGCGGCCGCCCGGCGCGTCGCCGGACGGCCGGAGTATCATGGGAAGCGGATCGTGGTCGTGCTGCCCAGCACCGGGGAGCGGTACCTGAGCACCGCCTTGTTCCAGGACTAGGCTAGGGCCGGGGCGGTTGCCACTTGGACTTCATGTAATTCAGGCGCTGGGTCAGTTTGCGCCGCTGTTCGGGGGTGAGGTAGGGGTTGATCTCCGCCACGGCCCGGGCCACCTCCCGCTCCATCTGGGGCCGGAGGGTGAAGTGTAGTTTGCGGATGCGGACCACCGCCCGGTTGATGATCGGAAGAATCCGGCGACGCTGGTCCCGGCTGAGTCTCAGTTCGTGGCGCATCTTCATCATCACCATCCTGGCCGCCACGGCGGTGTCGCCGGCGGTCACGCGCTGGATCATTTTCTTGATGCCGATTGTAATGACGACGCCCGTGCCCAGCGACCCGATGACCAGGCCGGAGACGAAGATCACCGTCACGCCGAGCCAGACCTTCCACCGCTTCATAACAGCACCCCTCCGCCGACGGCCCCGAGCAGCCGGAGCGAAAGCAGGTCCATTGGATCGCCCAGGGCCATTCGGGCGAAATCGCCTTCCAGGTCGGGAACGGCCAGCCAGGCGTAGAGGGCGACCATCACCGCCGCCAGGGCCGCCGCCCCGGCGAACTTGAGGATGGGTCCGCCCCAGTCCATGGTCGGGATGGACGCCGCTTTTTCGGGGGCGCCGGGACGGGGCTGACGTTTGAGTTCGGCCATCAGCCGGCGCCGCCAGTCCTCGCCCAGGTCGACCTCGGGAGTCTCCCGATGGGCCCGGACCAGCGCCTCCTCTATTCTGTCGAGGGGTCGTCCCTTTTTACTCATCGGCTCTCTCCTGTGCTGAGCCCCGCCGTCTCGACCAGGCGGCTCAGCTTGACCCGGGCCCGGTGGGACCTGACCTTGACCTTGGACGTGCTCCAACCCAGCATCTCGGCCGCCTCCCGACCGGAAAGTCCTTCCAGATAGGTCAGCGTCAGCACCATCCGGTCGTCGGCCGAGAGATGGGCCAGCAGCCAGTCCAGCAGTTCCCGGGCCTCGAAACGCGCGGCCGGATCGGGCGGCGGGTTGCCGCCGGCAATGCCGTCCTCGGACGAAACCCCGGCCAGCCAGTCCCGGGACTCGTCCGACAACGAACTGATGGTGACCTCCCGCCGGCGGTAGCGCTCCCGCCAGAAATCGTGACAGCTCCGGACCGCGATCCGGGACAGCCAGTTGGCGAAAGGGTGGCGGCCGCTGAAGCCCGGCAGTGACCGGTAGGCCCGGACAAAGGTGTCGTGCACCACCTCCGGCGCTTCTTGCCGGGGGACCTTGGCGGCCACGATCCGCCACACCACCGGCGTGTACCGGTCCACCAGCGCCTCGAAAACGTCCACGTCCCCCTCCAGGACCCGGTCGATGATATCGGCGTCTGAGGCGTGGTGCGGCATGGCAGGCGGTCCCGGTAAGACGGACGGCTCCCAAGATACCACGCGGCCCGGGTCGGGGGCAACCCGGACCGCGCGGGGAGCCGCTGTCACTTGGCGTGGACCGCCAGCCACCGATCGACCACCGCCCGATGGGTGACGATTCGACACTGGACCCGGTTTTTGACGTCGACGTGAACCCCCTCCAGAAGCTTGATCTGCTTGGGGGTCAGAACGGCCCGCAGCCGGGGTAACACCCGGGCCGCCAACAGGGCCAACCTTTCTCCGGCCGCGGCCAACTGACCGTAGGCGGCCTTGACCGCCCGCTGATCCGGCCTGGGGGCCAGCAGGGCCTCGGCCAGGGCCTTACGGGCCAGGTGGAGGCGGCCCATGGTCGCCCGTAACTCGGGGCGGTGTGTGAGCAGTAGCCGGGCCATGGCCCTTTTCTGGTCCTTGGTCAGGTCGACCTGGATCAGCTTCCAGATCACCTTGGCCAGGGACGGACAATCCCCGGGACCGATCATCGGTCCCCGGGCCTGGGACGGGCCGCCCGCCAGGGCCAGACCGATGACCAGGGCCGCGGCCACCATCAAGACAACCATTCGCTTCATGTCGGACCTCCATTTGTGCGGAGATGATCCGGGCCGGGCCGGATCGTTGGCCTGTAACTGTTACGTCGCCCCGGCCGATATTGCGGTTACATAAAAAAAACCGGAATCGTCGTCGGACCGAAAATGTGGTATCGTCAAGCACCCTCCGCCGGCGGGCCACCCGCCCACGGCCGGTGACCGGCTCGTGGCCGCCGTTCCCGGACCATCCCCACCAGGAGGCCGAACATGTCTAAATCAATGGAAAAATCGTCGACCAGGCCCGGCCCCGACCGAAACATCAGGCGGCGCCTGTACCTCGTCCAGGTGGGCGCCAACCTGACTGGGGCGATGCTGTGCATTTTTTATTTCACGGTCCTCGATCCGCCGGAGGTGGCCGCCAAGCTGGACTGGCACCTGTTGGTGTCCCTCATCATGACCATCGGCCTGATGATTCTGGGAGCGACCTTGGGCCTCAGATACCAGGCCGCCATGACCCGGGCCCACCGGGCCCTGGTCCGCGGCGAACCGCTTCCCCCCGAGACGCTCCGGCGGGTCCAGCGCCGGGTCATCAACGCGCCACTGGGCTACAGCCTGATCACCATGGGCACCTGGGTCATCGCCTCGCTGATCATCGGCGGCGAACGGTTGTTGTTCGGCGATGATCCGGCCTCCCCGGCCGTGTACGAGGCCCTGCGGGTGTTTGTCGGCATCCTGGTCTCGGGCCTGGCCACGGCCAGCATCGTCTTTTTCGCCACGGACTCGCTGTTCCGGAGGACCCGGCCGGACTTTTTTCCCGAGGGGGGTCTGGTCCAGGTCGAGAGCGTCTTTAGGTTGAAGGTCCGCTACCGCCTCCTGTTCGCGTTCATGATGGTCAGCGTGGTCCCGATGATCGTCGTCGGCGTCCTGTTTCATCACAAGATCACCACCGCCCTCGAGGCCACGCCCCAGGCGGCCCTGGCCGCCTCCCAGCAAGCGGCCCTGACCAGCGTCACGTTGGCCGTCATCTTCGTGCCGGCGGTGCTGATCGTCCTGGCCGTGATCCTGTCCCGGTTGGTGTCCACCAGCATCGCCGGCCCGGTCCAGGAGATGGACGAGGCCATGGCCCGGGTCCGGGAGGGCGACCTGTCGGCCCAGGTGACCATCAACAACAACGACGAGCTGGGCGATCTGGCCGACGCCTTCAACCTGATGATCGCCGGCCTGCGGGAGCGGGACTTCATCAAGGAGACCTTCGGCAAGTACGTCACCCGGGAGATCAGGGACGAGATCCTGGCCGGCCGGATACCCCTGGACGGCGTGATCCGGGAGGTGACGGTCATGTTCGCCGATCTGAGGGACTTCACCCCCCTGGTCGAGGCCACGCCGCCCAAGGATGTGGTCCGGGTGGTCAACGGCTACTTCGAGGCCATGACGCCGGCCATCCGGGAGCACGGCGGGCTGGTGCTCCAGTTCCTGGGCGACGAGATCTACGCCGTGTTCGGGGCGCCGCTCAGCCTGGAAGGTCATGCCCGCCAGGCGGTGGCCGCGGCCGTGGACATGCGCCGCCGCCTGGCGGAGGTCAACGACGGCCTGGCCCGGCGGGGAATCGCGCCCCTGCGGCACGGCATCGGCATCCACACCGGCCAGGTCCTGGCGGCCAACATCGGCAGTCCCGACCGGCTGTCCTACCTCCTGGTGGGTGACACGGTCAACCTGGCCTCCCGTATCCAGGGGCTGACCAAGGAGTTCAAGACGGACATCCTGGTCAGCGCCGCCACCCGGGCCGCCCTGGACCCCGCCCTCGACCTCCGCCCCCTGCCGGCGACCACGGTCAAGGGCAAGAGCCGGCCGG